>JBDTTS010000345.1:0-3022 GCA_039930525.1 Actinomycetes bacterium
GCCGGCCCCTTGCTGTGCCTACCGGCCACGGCTCCGGCGACGGAGTCGACCATGCGCATCACCACGCCACCGTGCACCGTTCCCAGCAGGTTGACGTCGAGCGATGTCATGATTTGGGTCAGCGTGGTTCGCGCCGCACCTACCGGGACAGGATCCATGCGCTCATCCAAGCATTAGGCAGTGAACCCAACGTCGCTTGACCGACGACGACGCAGCGCGTCGCCCTTGGCCGACGACTCATCGGCCAAGCGCTTCTGGAACGCCTGCATCTGGTCGTGCAGCTGACCATCAGCCACCCCCAGAATGCGCACGGCCAGGAGCGCCGCATTGCGCGCATTACCGATCGCCACTGTGGCAACGGGCACCCCGCCGGGCATCTGCACGATCGACAGCAGCGAGTCGAGCCCGTCGAGACGTGCCAAAGGGACCGGCACGCCGATCACCGGAAGAGCTGTAACGGACGCAAGCATCCCCGGCAGATGCGCGGCCCCACCGGCTCCGGCAATGATCACCTTTGTCCCACGGGACGAGGCAGAACGTCCGAACTCCAACATCTCGAACGGCGTGCGGTGGGCAGAGACGACATCGACCCTGTAGCCGACGCCGAACTCCTCAAGAGTCTCAGCGGCCGCTTCCATGACCGGCCAGTCCGAGTCGCTTCCCATGACGATGCTGACCGCGCAGCTCTCGACCGCGGAGTCGTCGACCGCGGAGTCGTCGTCGGTGCTACTCATCGATGTCACCTCTCAGGTAGGCCACCGCATGGCGGGTACGTTCGAGTAGATCAGGCAGATCGGCCCCGACGGCTGTCACGTGCCCGACCTTTCGGCCGGGCTTGACAGCTTTTCCATACATGTGGAACCTCAAGCCCGGATCCCGGGCCATACAGTGCAGATAGGCGGGGTAGAGATCCTCAAGTTCACCGCCGAGCACATTGACCATGACGGTGTACTGCGCGGTGGCTGACGGATCACCCAAGGGCAGATCGAGGACTGCCCGCAGGTGGTTCTCGAACTGGCTCGTGACGGCGCCGTCGATGCCCCAGTGTCCGGAGTTGTGCGGCCGCATGGCCAACTCGTTGACCAGCACTCCGCCCGGGGTGTCAAAGAGCTCGACGGCCATGACACCGACGACATCGAGCTCGCCGGCGATCTGCAGGGCAATCTGCTGGGCAGCGACTGCGTGACCCTCGGCGATCCCCGGGGCAGGCGCGTAGACCTCGTGGCAGATCCCTCCGCGCTGAACGGTTTCGACGACGGGGTACGCCACCGCCTGACCGCTCGGGCTACGCACCACCATCGCGGAAAGCTCGCGGGAGTAGTCGACCAGCTCTTCGACGATGAACCCTGGAATCTGGTCGTGAGAGAGCACCTCGCCCGCCTCTTGCTCGTCGCCGACTATCCACACGCCCTTGCCGTCGTACCCGCCACGCGTCGCCTTGATCACCAACGGATAGCTGGCGTGCCTGGCGAATGTTCGGACATCGTCGACAGACGAGACCGGGAGCCACCGCGGAAGTGGCGCGCCGAGCGCAGCAAGACGTTCGCGCATCAATCCCTTATCTTGGGCGAAAACCAGCGCGTCCGGTCCCGGTCGAATGACCACGCCGTCGTCGACCAGCGCACGAAGATGCTCGGTCGGAACATGCTCGTGGTCGAAAGTGACCACTGAGCAGCCCTGGGCGAAGGCACGCAGGATCTCGAGGTCGCGGTAGTCGCCGATGACAGTGTCGGCAATTACCTGAGCAGCGCTGTCATCAGGTGAGTCCGCCAACAACCGCAACCGGATTCCCAGTGCTATCGCCGGCTGCTGCATCATTCGGGCCAGCTGACCGCCGCCCACCACCCCCACGACGGGGAAATCGGCAGGTACCTCGGGCAGCGGCGCACGGGGAGCAGGTGTCGTGGTGGGGTCAGTCATCAGATAATCCTACCGAGCGATCGATAACTCGATGAACGTCGAGACCGAGGTCGAGGACGGGAGCTGAGTGAGTGAGCGCCCCCACGGCAACGAAGTCAACGCCGGTCGCAGCGACGGCTGCTGCCGTGTCCAATGTGAGCCCCCCGGACGCCTCAAACCTGGGGCTCCTCGACGATCTGCCCCCCAGAGCGACGCTCTCACTCATCTGCTCGATGCTCATGTTGTCGAGCAAGATCAAGGAAACGCCAGCGGCAATGGCTTCTCCCACCTGTGCGACGTTGTCGCACTCGACCTCCAGCTCGATCGAGGGAGCGACGGCTCGGATCGCCTCCACCGCCTCGCGGATGCCTCCAGCGGCAATGACGTGGTTGTCCTTGATCAAGGCAGCGTCACCCAAACCCATGCGATGGTTGATGCCACCACCGCACCGGACGGCGTACTTGTCGAGAACGCGAAGCCCCGGAATGGTCTTGCGGGTGTCGCGCACCCGCGCCGGGGCGACCGCCTTCGCCCACCGCGCGGTGGTGGTTGCCACCCCCGACAGGTGCCCAAGAAAGTTCAGCGCGGTGCGCTCGGCCGTTAGCAGTCCTCGGGTCTGCGCCTCAAGAGCCAGTACCTCGTCGCCAGGAATTGCCGTCGAACCCTCACGTCGATGCTCAACCACCCGCCAGTGGCCAGAGCCCATGACCAGATCGAAAGCGGCGATCGCCACGGGTATCCCTGCCACCACTCCCCCAGCGCGAGCACCGATGGTTGCGACAACCCACTGCTCCTCGGGCACGGTGGCAGAGGTAGTGACGTCGGGGCCGTAGGCCAGGTCTTCGTCGAGCGCCAGAGTCACGGTGTTGAGAACCTCGTCGACGCCGAGACCGGCCGCCTCAAGACGATCCTTGGTGTCGCGCGACAGCTCGTGGTAGCTCATAGCTCCCCTGGCTCGGCCTTCACGGGCCCCGTTGAGGTGCGCACCGACGATCCGTCCCAGCGCTGAACAATGTGGTGACGCCATCGGTCGCTGGGCTGGTCGAAGTCGCGTCGACGATGGCTTCCGCGGCTCTCTTCGCGCATTGCCGCAGCCCGCACGATCAACTCAGAGACTGTTCGC
>JBDTTS010000346.1:0-2994 GCA_039930525.1 Actinomycetes bacterium
TGGACGAGGGCCAGGACCGGATCCGCGCGGCGTACCGCGGCAACTACGACCGGCTGGCGATGGTCAAGGCGGCGTACGACCCCGAGAACGTTTTTCATATCAACCAAAACATCGCGCCAAAGTGAGCGCGGATCTACCACACAGTTTCGCCGACGGGAGAGAAGTGAGATGAGGACGAAGAACACGAGGACGACACAGAACACGAAGATGAAGAAGCCACGGTTCTATCTGGCACTGCTGAGCATTCCGCTCTTTCTGCTCGGCCTTGTCGTCGCACCGACCGGTGCCTCTGCGGCCCGGGTGTCGCCCGACAGCGACGCGCAAAGCGTCATTGATTGGCAGCGCATCGCGATCCGTACCGTCTACACCGAGGGGCTGCAACCGCCGCCCATCGGCACTCTCTACCTTGGCTTCACCGCCTTGGCCGTCAACGACGCGGTGCAAGCCTCGCTCAAGCGGGGCAACACCGACGCGGACACCGCAGTTGCAGTCGCCGCGCACGGTGTCCTGCGTGAGTACTTCCCAGCATCAGCAGCGAATCTGGACGCCGACTTGGCCGCATCCCTGTCTGCGATCGCAGACGGAGCCCAGAAGAACAAGGGCATCCGGGTGGGCCAGCTAGCCGCGAGCGACATGATTGCGAGCCGGGTCGGCGATGGGCGGGGCGACACGTCGATCGTCTACACCGTTGACACGCCGGTGCCGCCGGTAGGCGTGTGGGCCCCAGTACCCGCCCCACCGCCTGGAGGGATGCTCGCTCCTTGGCTGGGCTTCGTTGACCCGCTCGTTGTGAGCGGCCCGGTTGCCGTTGACGGTCCTGACGCCCTGGGGTCGGCGGCATACGCGGCGGACTACAACGAGGTGAAGGACGTCGGTTCGGCCGGTACGACGACGCGGACTGCGAGCCAGACCGAGATCGCGCTGTTCTATGCCACGTCCAACCCGGTGAGTCAGTTGCCTCTGGCCCTGTGCAACTACCTGGAGGCGAATCCGATCGGACTCGAGCGGACCGCCACCCTCTTTGCGACGAGTGCAGCCGCTGTCGCAGACACGTTCATCCAGACGTGGCGCGCGAAGTACGAGTACGGCTCCTGGCGTCCGTTTGAAGCTATCCGACGTGGGGAAGAAGATGACAACCAGGCCACTGCGGGCGACCCGGGATGGACGTCCTTGGTCTTCCCCAACCCGCCGTACTCGGAGTACCTCAGCGGACACGGCTCTGCCGTGAGCCCGTTCGCCGAAAGTGTGCGCCAAGAGTTGGGTAACGACATCCCGCTAACCCTGGCGGGGGCGACGACCACTCGCTCATACGCGACCCTGAGTGCCCTCGAGGCTGACACCCTCATGGCCCGAATCTGGGCGGGGCTCCACTTCCGGAAGGCCATGGAAGACACCTACTACGTGGGTCACACAAATGCGCAGCGCGTGGGTGCTGCCCTTGGCTGAGGCGCGACGTCCCAACCGGGCGAAGTCCGACCTGCGCCTGTCGGGGGACTTGGAGAGGTGGTTGCCAGAGGCGACCACCTCTCCAACGATATCTCATCGATGACGTCTTCCATGTGATCCAGAACATCAACCTTTGCCGGGGGTTCGCGCCTAGCCAACGCTGTGCAGGACGACGGCGCTCGACTACGTGTCGCCGTCGACAGGTTGGCGGCGCGTGAGCACTTCGACCACCAGGCAGTGGCTGAGGGAGACACTTCGGCCTAGGTACACGGAGGGCGGCTGGCGCGGGTGTTTGTGGACGCTTGTGTACCGCACCGGTACAGATCCGTCCGAAGTCGCCGGACCCCGAGCAGTGGCGGCCCGAACGGTCAAGCGTTGGTTGGCCACTTCCACGCGTAGCGGATGACCGCGAGCAACAGCACGATCTCGATGACGCTGCCGATCAGGTAGTACGCCCAGTCCTCGCCGACCATCGAGGCAGCGATCGTGACGATGTAGAGGGGTGCGGCCACGAGCTGCGCGATCCGGTTCACCCGGGCTCGAAGAAGCAGTGACGCGACCACCATCAGCGACGGGATCGCGATGTAGATCAGCGTGGCCGTCAGGAAGCCCTGGTTCACCGTCAGGCCAGTCGTACCGACCTCGCCATCCAGCGCCGCCTCGAGCACGTCGGCGCGGAAGAACCCGAAGAGGTCGACGTAGGCGAACACGAACAGCGTGGCGATCCAGAGCGCGCTCAGCACGAGCTTCACATCGACGGGGGTGTCACGGTAGTCGCGGGTGGTGGGGGTGCTCGTCGATGCTGTGCTCACGGTGTCGGCTCCTTCTCGGCGGTGCGGTCGGCGTCCAGTCTGTGCGCTCTCACCATTGGGCGCCTCCATCCACAGGCCAGCCTTGGCCTGGCCGAAAGACCGGGACGGGCCCTGGTCTTTTGGCGGAGAGTGAGGGACGGTTTCGCGCTCTCCCGCGCGCCAACGGCGTCGACCCGCATCGGCTCTACGGCGCCGAGCCGAGATCATCGAGGCGCGTCATCGTTGGCTCGCGTCGTCGAGATGAAGGCTGCGCTCATCCGGACGTGGAATTCGGCCTGCGAAATCGACCTGGACTTCATGTCGACGAAGCGACGGCACTCCCGGGACGCAGTCAGCGCCCGCGGGTGGAAAGAAGACCCTCGAGTCTCGCGAGCGTCGTCTCGATCACGCGCGAGTCCCCGTCGTCGTGGAACGACTCGGCGGCAGCGAGCAGCCGCTCGAGCGTTTCAGTGCACTTTGATGTGACGCGGCGCATGGCCGTGCCGGTCTTTGCCGGACTGTTGACAGATACGTCTGCCGGCTTCCGGGCGCTGACGCCGGGCCATGCTCGCCGGCCCGGATGGCGCGGTCTGCGCACTACAGTTCCCACTGACGGACGGCCCGAGCGGGGGCCGCCCGACCGACAACAGATCGGATGGCAGTAGATGGCACACAAGACACTGGTTGTGGCGCTCTTCGACAACGAGGCGGTGGCCGACAGCGCGGCGGCCCACCTGAAGGTAACCGGCCTGACGAT
>JBDTTS010000347.1:0-2990 GCA_039930525.1 Actinomycetes bacterium
CCGAATCGGCGACCGGGTGGCACCGTCTGCGTCACGAGTCCGGTGCTGCCGTTACGCCGGAGTTCAACGACATAGGACGAAGTGTTTGGGTGAAGGTCGGCAGCGGCGGTCACCACTGTGTCGCGGATCGTGGCGCGGTCGGCGGCGGCGGCGAGGGCACCGTTGGCATCCCGGATAACTCGCTCGCGTCGCAGGGTTTCGCGTAGTTGCAGCACGAGGTCGTTCAGCCGGAGCAGCACCAGACCGAACATGAAGAGAGCCCCGACGATGATGACCAGGCCTTGTCGGTCGCCCTCGACCGTGAGCTGACTGACCAACAGAAGAAGGGGGAGGATCGACATCAGCGCCAGAAGCAAGACAAAGCGCCAGCGATTGACCGAGCGTTCCGGACTGGTGGACGTGACCGGCCTAGACACCGACGGGTGAAGAGCCGCAACGCCGAGGCCCACGTAGAACAGGAACCAGCCGAAGTCCCAGGCAGTCCCGTTCGTCCACTCACCGGAGATCGTCACGTAGGCGCAGGCGGTGTTCGAAGCCAGAACCGCGATCAAGGTGATGGCCAGGAATCGCAGCGACGTGTTGCGACCGGAGTCCACTGCGAACCACAGTCGAGTCGCTGCCCCGAGCAGCAGGATGTCCATCAGGGGATAGCCGGTTGTGACGAGCGACGCCGTGGCATCTAGATCGCTGCTCGACAGTTTTGGCTCGATGATGAACATCCACGACGTCAATCCGGCCGCTGTGGCGATGATCAAGGCGTCCAGCATGGCGGCGCGATCGTGCCCTGGCGATTGCCGCCTCACCAGCAGGAGGAGCCCGGCGAACAAGAGGATGTAGGACCCGAGGGAGAGGAAGTCGAGGATCGACGGAAAGGCAATGTCGCCGGGCCGCAGTCCGACCAGCTCAGGGAATTCCCTCACCAGGTCAGAGACGGCGGTCAGAGCGACACCGACGGTGAGGAGCACCCAGGCAGATTTCGCCGGAGGCCGCTGGATGGCCACGCCAATCGTCATCGCG
This sequence comes from Actinomycetes bacterium, assembly GCA_039930525.1. Lineage (GTDB taxonomy): Bacteria > Actinomycetota > Actinomycetes > JAHEKZ01 > JAHEKZ01 > JAHEKZ01. The sequence goes on from JBDTTS010000347.1 coordinate 1,018, forward strand.
GCCACCGTGCTGATCGCCAGGGCCGTCCAGACCCAGCTCTGGCTGGATGCGGCCTGCCACTGCCACGATGGGAGATACGGGATCGTGAAGTAGAGGGTGATCAGGGCGGCGCAGAGCAGGGCAAACACCCACCAGCTATTGCGACGTGCCCAGGCCAACAGAGTCCTCGCTTCAGGTCACGCGCCGGAGGGCATGCTCGATCGCCAGCGCTCTGACGCCCACCGTAGACATCGGCGCGTTCGCCCTTGAGGTGAACCGCCGCCTACCGGAGATATTTCCCCGTCGCCCCTGCCCTGGCCCGCAGCGGAGTGTGACCCCAGAATGATGGAGTGACGAACTTGCTAGCAGATGCCACCAGTCCCTACCTGCTCCAGCACGCCGATAACCCGGTGCACTGGCGTCCGTGGGGTCGCGAGGCCTTCGATGCAGCTCGCCAGCGCAACGTGCCGGTCCTGCTCTCGGTCGGCTACGCCGCCTGTCACTGGTGTCACGTGATGGCCCATGAGTCGTTCGAGAACCCACAGATCGCGGTTCTGATGAATGAGTCCTTCGTGTCGGTGAAGGTCGACCGTGAGGAGCGCCCGGACGTCGATGCGGTCTACATGGACGCGGTCACGGCGATGACCGGTCAAGGGGGCTGGCCCATGACGGTTTTCCTGACCCCAGAAGGTGAGCCGTTCTACGCGGGAACTTACTTTCCACCGCAACGCCGCGGTGAGATGCCCGGCTTTCCGGACGTGCTGCGTGCGGTCTCAGGCACCTGGCGCGACAGGGCAGACGACGTTCGAGACCAGGCCGCCGCTGTGCTGGCCCGCATTGACCAACTTCGTGAGGACCACTCCATGTCGGCCGATGGAGGACCACTTTCGGCCGCCGACTGTGCGTCGGCCGTTGATGTCCTGGTGAAGCAGTACGACTATGCGCGCGGAGGATTCGGCGGTACCCCAAAGTTCCCGCCGAGCATGGTGCTGGAGTTCTTGGCGCGGCACCACGCCCGGACCGGGTCGGCTGACGCGCTCCTTATGGCTGAGGGCACGCTGCGGGCAATGGCCGGCGGAGGGATCTACGACCAGCTGGTTGGTGGATTCGCGCGCTACAGCGTCGACGCAGACTGGGTGGTGCCGCACTTCGAAAAGATGCTGTACGACAACGCACTATTGGCCCGGGTGGCATTGCATGTCGGCCAGGTGTCCGGTCGCCCACTGGGAGCTCGGGTTGCGGAGGAGACAGCTGACTTCTTGGTCGCAGACCTTGGTACCGCTGAAGGTGGGTTTGCCTCCGCACTCGATGCCGACACCGAAGGTGTTGAGGGGCGGTACTACGTCTGGACGCCGGACCAACTCGTCGACGTCCTCGGGGACGTGGACGGGCGCTGGGCTGCTGAGCTGCTCGAGGTCACCGACGAGGGCACTTTCGAGGACGGCAGCTCGACGTTGCAGTTGCGGACGCCACCGGACGACCCCGAACGGTGGCAACGCGTGCGTGAGCGGCTCGCACTGGCACGATCAACGCGCGTCAAACCGGCTCGCGACGACAAGGTGGTGACCGCCTGGAACGGCATGGCCATCGCTGCCCTGGCAGAGATCGGGGCCGCCCGCAGACGCTCTGAACTCATTGCGGCGGCTGTCCGCTGCGGCGAGCTTCTCTGGCGGGTGCACTGGACGGGCGAACGCCTGCTGCGCGTATCGCGCGATGGCGAACCTGGGACGGCACACGGGGTTCTTGAGGACTACGCCTGGGTGTGTGAAGGCTGGTTGGTGCTGTACCAAGTCACCGGCGATCTGCATTGGTTTGCGCGCGCCGTGACTGTTCTTGATGCGGCCCTGGCCGCGTTCCCGGACAGCGAAGGCGCGTTCTTCGACACGGCATCTGATGCGGAGGAGCTTGTTCGAAGGCCACGCGAGTGGACTGACAACGCCACTCCTTGTGGGCAGTCAGCTTTGGCCAGTGCGACACTGACCGCCGCCGCACTG
>JBDTTS010000348.1:0-2983 GCA_039930525.1 Actinomycetes bacterium
CAGCAACCGGCGCAGCATCAGCAACCGGCGCAGCATCAGCAACCGGCGCAGCATCAGCAACCGGCGCAGCATCGCCGCTCAGCAGCGCGCGCTCCCACTCTGGCAGCGGCTCATCGGCACCTGGTTCGGCTGCCTCTGGCTTGTCGTCGCCAACTGATGCACCGGCGCGCGAGACCAGCCCGTCAGCGACGGCATCTGCGATGACTCGGGTGAGCAGGGCCACCGAGCGGATCGCGTCGTCGTTACCCGGAATCGGGTAGTCAACGTCGTCAGGGTCACAGTTGCTGTCAAGGATGGCGACAACGGGGATCCCGAGCTTCTTGGCTTCGTCAACAGCGATCGACTCTTTGTTGGTGTCAATGATCCACATTGCGCTAGGGATCTTGGCCATGTCACGAATGCCACCGAGGGTGCGTTCCAGCTTGACCTTCTCGCGGCTGATCACCAGAAGCTCTTTCTTCGTGAGACCCGAACCCGCGACGTCAGCGAAGTTGATCTCTTCGAGTTCCTTGAGGCGTTGCAGCCGCTTATGCACGGTCTGGAAGTTCGTGAGCATTCCGCCGAGCCAGCGGTGATTGACGTAGGGCATGCCCACTCGAGTGGCCTGCTCAGCAATGGCCTCTTGACCCTGCTTCTTGGTGCCCACGAACATCACCGTGCCGCCGTGCGCGACGGTCTCTTTGACGAACTCGTAGGCGCGGTCGATGAACGCCAACGACTGCTGCAGGTCGATGATGTAAATACCGTTGCGCTCGGTGAAGATGAATCGCTTCATCTTCGGGTTCCAGCGGCGCGTCTGGTGCCCGAAGTGAACTCCACTTTCGAGCAACTGCCTCATGGTGACGACGGCCATAGCCGTTCTCTCCTTACCCACGCTGACGCGCGGTATTCGGTTCTGTGCTCGTGGCGGCGCCGCGAACCCTGATGCCTGTCACGGCCTGCCGTGCCGATCTCACGATCGAAACGGACCGAGCGGCCAACCCTCGGACCCGACGAACGGGCCGAGCGGGACGGACATGCGAAGTCACCCTGCGGGCAGGGTGCTGGGGCGGAGTCTACGGGGCGACTCCTGGCGCTCCTAATCCGGGCCAAGACCGGTCGGCGTGGTCGTCCACAGGCGCCAGACCGGCCGTTCATCCCCCGGTGCCGGCACATGGGACCAACGATGAACCCAGGCGGACGACCATGTCCGATATGAACTCTGTCTTGCTCGGACTCCTCGCAGCTGCCGTCACGTCCACGATGCTCACGAGTGGATGGGAATCACACCCAGCCGGACTCTCACCAAGTCTGGAACCGGGTGTCGGCGTCGACACCCGCGCCACGGCACCTGTGCAACCTCTCGACGTCGTTCGCGGCTTCGACGCAGCCGAGACGTACGCGCCGGGCCACCGTGGAGTCGATCTGCGAGCGTGGCCGGGCCAGGTGGTCAGGTCAGTGCTACCCGGCAGCGTTCAGTTCGTCGGAAAGGTCGCCGGGCGCCCGATTGTCGTCATCGCGCACGACGGCGATGTGCTGACGACGTACCTACCCATCCGGCCATCAGTCCGGGTGGGCGATGTCGTCAGCAGCGCGGACCCGATCGGGCGCCTCGCGGCCGCACCACACTGCTCCACTGGCCCTTGCCTGCACTGGGGTGCTCGGCGACACTTCGCATACTTCGATCCACTCACCCTGCTGCCCGGACGCGTGGTGCTACTGCCCGAAGTCCCGTGATCACCGGCCAGACGTTCCCCCGGCAGCGCCTCGTTCTGGCACTGCGTTCACGGCGCCAGATTCACACTGTGCGCATCCCCAGCAATCTTGTCCAGTGCGGGTGCCACCGGTGACGCAAGGGCGGCCTGGCGCCCGGATCACCGCCGATGGCAGCCCCGTTGACGTCTACACCCGGCTGCCGCTGGACGACGACGTCGAGATCGTCGCCGCTCACTGCTCAACGGGCGGGTCGGTGCTGGATCTGGGGGCAGGTGGCGGTCGAGTGGCCGACCCGTTGGCATGTGCGGGGTTCAGCGTGACGGCGGTCGATGACTCTGTGGAAATGCTGAGCCAGGTCACCAAGGCACGGACGGTCTGCTGCCGCATCGAGGACCTGACGCTGAACGAATCCTTCGATGTCGTCCTACTCTCCAGCCACCTGGTGAACACCCCCGACCACGAACTGCGCCACGCCTTGTTGTCGACGGCCGCCCAGCACGCCAAGGTGACTGGGCGGGTTCTCATTCAGCGCCATCCACCGGAATGGTTCGATGCCTGAGTGCGCTGACGACGAGCACCCGGGGCTAGTCGGGCGCGTCTGCCAGACGACCGCGCAACTGCAAGACCGCCTTGGTATGCATCTGACAGATCCGGCTCTCGGTGACGCCGAGCACCTGACCGATCTCAGCCAGCGTAAGGCCTTCGTAGTAGTACAGGGTGACGACAATCTTTTCGCGCTCAGGCAGGTGATTGATCGCCTTTGCCAACAGATACTTGGTCTCTTCAGACTCGAAGGCAGCGACCGGGTCTTCAGCCTTGGTGTCTTCCAAGGTGTCGACCAGGCTGAGCTTGTCACCCTTCTCGCCGCCCACATTGAGCAGTTCATCCAGCGCGACGACGTTGACAAACGAGACGCGAGAGAAGATGGTGCGCAGTTCGTCGAGCGTGATTCCCATCTCTTCGGCCACTTCAGGCTCGGTGGGGGTCCGGTGCAACTTGGCCTCAAGTGAGGCGTACGCCCGCTCCACCTCACGAGCCTTGTAACGCACCGAACGAGGAATCCAGTCGATCGAGCGCAGCTCGTCGATGATGGCCCCACGAATGCGGCTGATGGCGTACGTCTCGAACTTGATGGCCCGCTCAAGATCGAACTTCTCGATCGCGTCGATCAGGCCGAAGATGCCGTAGGAGACGAGGTCGGCCTGCTCGATGTTCGGTGGCAGTCCCACCCCCACCCGACCGGCGACGTACTTCACCAGCGGCGAGTAGTGCAGGATCAGCCGCTCGC
>JBDTTS010000349.1:0-2974 GCA_039930525.1 Actinomycetes bacterium
TGACCCCGGCCTCGACGACCTCGGCCATCTCGTCGGCGAACTCCGGGCGCCACTGCGTCATCGCCAGGTGGAAGCCGTAGTCGGTGACCGCCTGGCCCCGGGCCTTCTTGTGCCACCTCTGCAGGCCCTGGGTAAGAGTCTCGCCGTGGAACTGGGTCGCGAAGTCCAGAACCGTGGTGGTGCCACCGGCAAGTGCCGACCGGGTGCCCGTGGCGAAGTCGTCGGCGGTGACCGTGCCCATCGCCTCAAGGTCGAGATGGGAATGCGTCTCGATGCCACCGGGCAGGACCAGACACCCGCTGCAGTCAACGACCTCTTCCCCTGGCAGGGGCTCCAGGTCGCCGATCTCGACGATGCGCCCGTCACTGGATCGCACAGCGGCAAGCCGTGACCGTGTCGCGGTCGTGACCATTCCACCGCTCAGCAGAACCGACATTGAGTGCCCCCCGCCCTACATCTGTGCCCAGATGCGTGGCGCCTTCTGCGCCGACCGCGCGAATATGTCCGCCTCGTCGACCGTCAGGATCTCGCGGTCACGCATCACCCACGCCCCGTTCACCATGGTGTCGTTGACCTGGGAGCCGCTCATCCCGAACAGGACGTGGCCCCCCGCAGACCCGGCGTCCAGTGGCGTGAAAGGACGGTAGTCCACCGAGATCAGGTCGGCATAGGCCCCGGCCTTCAGGACCCCGAGGTCCTTGCGGAAGTAGTTCGCACAGATCTGCGGGTTGTTGACGAATGCCAGCTGCAGCGCCTCGCCGAACCCTGCGGTCGGGTCTGCGAGGTGGTCGCTCTGCAGGATCTTGGCGACCTGCGCAGAGGCAAGGATGTCGGCCGTGTAGGCGTCAGTGCCGAGGCCGACGCGCAGGCCGCGCTTGAGCATGTCGACGACCGGTGCGACCCCGACCGCGTTGCCCATGTTGGAGTGCGGGTTATGGACGACGTTGGTGTCACTGGCCTTGAGCAGCTCGAGCTCGTCGGGGTCCGCGTGGATACAGTGCGCCGCGATCGTCTCGGGCCCGAGCATCCCGTGGTCGTCGAGGCGCTGGACGATTCGCTTTCCGTATTTCGCCTGCGAGTCAACCTCGTCGCCCGGGCCTTCGGCGACGTGGATGTGGAAGCCACCGGGGATACCTTCCTTGGCTGCGCGGGCGGCATCCAGGCTCGCCTCGGACAGGGTGAACGAGGCATGCAGCCCGAACAGGCCCTTGATCATGTCCTGCTCGTCGGTGTTCACCCTCTTCATGAAGGAGGCGTTCTCCTCGATGGCGGCAGCGAAGACACCGGCGCCGTCTCGGTCCGAGGTCTCGTAGCACAGGCTGGTGCGGATGCCGATTCGTCCGGCGACGTCCGCCATGGTCTGCAGCGACCCTGCGACGGCGTGGGGGCTGGAGTGGTGGTCGAAGACCGTTGTCACGCCGTTGCGAATGCTCTCGATGAACGTGGTGCCGGCGTTCAGCCCGACGTCCTCCAGGGTGAGCAACCGGTCCAGCCGCCACCACAGGTTCTCGAGGATCTCGGTGAAGTTGCCGGTCGGCTGGTGGATCGCCATCCCGCGAGCGTAGGCGCTGTACGCGTGGGTATGGGCGTTGATCAGACCAGCCATGATGACCCGACCGCCGACGTCCACCATCTCATCGCGTGGGTGGGCGGCCCGGATCTCGGAGGCTGGGCCGACGGCCACGATGCTGTCGCCCTGGACGACGACCGCCCCGTCGGCGACGAAGGGGTTGGCGGGGTCGTTGGTGAGGACGGGACCGTTACCGATGATCATGACTGGGCTCCCACGGGTGCGGCGAACATGAACGAGTAGTCCTTTTCGATGGCCGCCAGCACCTGGCTCATCTCGTGGGGCAGGTCCTGCTGACCCGACAGGTGCTCGCGAACCGAGCGGTCCGGCATACGGGTGAGGTAGGCGCCGTCGGCGAGCCGGAGGAAGCCGACATTGGTTGAGCTGTCGAAATCCTCGCGGGACCAGAAGATCGTGATCTTGTCCTTGTACGGCAGGCCGGCGTGCGGGCAGAACGTGCCGCAGTTGCCGCACTCGTTGCACAGGCCGTCGATGTGGACGATCTGGCGCGGGTCGGCGAACCCGGGCACGGTGATCGCCACATTGGCCCGGTTGGGGCACACCTCGGTGCACACCTCGCAGATGACGTCGCAGGTCAGGCAACGGTCTCCTTCTGCCTTTCCGTTGATCGCCGCGATCAGCAGCCCTCGTCGTCCATGCACCTCGTGCTGGTCCCGTGCGACCTTCGCCGGCCTGACGTCATAGTCGGCGCCGAGGTGCTCCTTGTGCAGTATCGACCGGACGGCCGTCTTCGCGTCCGCGACCGCGCGCACGATGGTGCTGGCACCGAGGCGTCCGTCGCCAATGACGAAGACGTCGTCGACCGAGCTCTCGAAGGTCGGGCCCACGTTGGCCAGTCCCTGAGCGTTCAGCGCGAGTCCATTCCTTGCGTAGGCGCCGGTCTGGACCGTTGCCCCCGTCGCACCGATCACCGTGTCGAAGGGCATGTCAACGAAGGTGCCCAGGCCGACCACCGCGCGCCGGCCGCTGGCGTCCTCATCACTGAGCCTCATCTGCTCGCAGCGCAAGGTGGCGCCGTCGTAGGAGATCGGGGCGAGCAGCTCCTCCATGGCCAGCCCCTCTGAGCGGACGAGGTTGACCTCGTGCTGCGTCGCCGGCATGTAGGGCTCCGTGCGACGGTAGACGATGACCGCCTCCTTCACCCCTTCGCTTCGCTTTGCGGTGCGTACGCAGTCCATGGCGACGTCGCCGGCGCCGATCACGGCCACCCGCCGGCCGACCTTGGCTCCACCCTCGTTGTTCGCCTGCCACAGGAAGTCGATGGCGTCAACGATGGTGCCGACGTTGTCAGCGCTGCCCTTGCCCTGGCGGACCGGGCTCGGGGACCTGCCCCACGACCCGGTGGCGATGATGACGTGGGCGAAGGTCTTCTTCAGCTCCTCG
>JBDTTS010000350.1:0-2974 GCA_039930525.1 Actinomycetes bacterium
TCGATGGCCAGGAGCGCCGTGTCGAGGCGTACGTCCTCGACCGCAGTGACCTCGATCTCTACGGAGAGGTCGTGGCGATCGACTTCGCCAAGCGGCTGCGGCCAACGCTGAGGTTCGAATCGGTCGATGAGTTGCTCGTGCAGATGGCGGCCGACGTGGAGCAGACGCGCGTGGTCACTAGGTCCGTGCAGTAGCTCGCAAGCGAGAGCGTCGAGTTCGTGCGGCGGGTTCGCCACTAGCTGGTGTCGGGTGGGTCGACGTAGTGCCAGGGGTGAGTTGCCGCGACGTGGCCGGTGGGGGTGGTCCATCGCATGGTGCCGTCGGGATCGAGGGCGGTGTGCCAGCCGGCTGAGTGCTTGAGGCGGTGGTGATGCCGGCAGAGGACGGCGAGGTTGGCCCAGCTGGTGGAGCCAGCCGGCCAGGGGATGGTGTGGTCGAGATCAGTGCCGGAGATGCTGGCAATCGCGCTTCGCCGGCAGCCAGGGAAGCGGCAGGTGAGATCGCGGGCACGGACTGCGCGGTCGAGGACCCGGGAGGGCCGGTACTGGGGCTCGACGGCTGGAACGGTCACGGTCGGCCCGCTGCCGCTCACAGCTGCATCTGAGACGCTCGGCGGATTGCCGCTCGCTGGATTGAGCATCGCGCCAGTGTCGGGATCGATGGTCAGCGTGCGGTAGATGGTTTGCCCTGGCCCTTCGGCCAGTCGTCGCGCCTCGGGCCCGGTGATCGGGCCAAGCCCCGAGACGACCCCGGGAAGGTCTGCATCGCCGGCGAGAGTATCGGCGGGTACGACCACCTGAATGGTGACTGACGGTGGATCTGCGCGGCCGGTCAGCAGGTCCATCAAGGCGTCGGCGCGGCGCTGATCCATCGTCCGGCCGTCCTTCGCGCTGTGGGCGAGGGCGTGGAGGGTGTCGTAGGCCTGGCGTGCTTGAGTCCCTGGCAGTACGGCCGAGAGCTCGGCCATCCCGTCGGCGAGCGGCGTGAGGACTACCCGGCGACCCTCGCTGGCGCCAGTCCGCCGGATCTCGGCAGCGCCCGGGTCAGCGGTGATCACCCGGCGAGCCAACCAGGATCGGGTCTGGGGCGCGGTGTGCGTGGTGGCGTACTGACTGGCCTCGGCGGCGAGGACGGGGGTGAAGGTCGGGTCGACCTCGCGCAAGCCTGAGGCGATCACGGCTGCCTTCCTCGCATCGATGCTGCCGATGGCCCACGCCTCGGTCACCGGTTCGTGGGCCGAGATGTCGAGCGCGGCATCCAGACGATGAGCAGCGAGCATCCGCGTGGAGGCAAGCAGAACGGCGATCTCGTCGGCGACGAACTCGACAAGGCGTGCTTCGTGGGCGGGAATCAGAGCCCGGGCTTGTGAGGTGATGGCGGCGTCGCGAGCGGCGTCTGCTGCTACGGCGCGCTGGTGCAGCTCGGTCATTGTCTGCGCCTGCTCGGCCTCGATGATGTTGCGTGCGCGCTCCAACTCGACGAGGCGATCCCGAAGTGAGGCGTCGCTCGCCGAGGGGAGCGGTGGAAGTGCCCGCACCAGCTCGCACACCCCGAGACCAGCACTGGCCTCGAGGGCGGGATCGGGCTTTTCGTTCATGCCCTGAACTCTGCCAGTCGGGTCTGACATGTCCTGGGACGAAACTTTTGGTCCGCGAAATGGCTTCGACAGCTGGCCGCGTCCAGGCCAGGATGGTCGACCGTGCTGAGCAGCGAGGTGTGGGACGAGGAGACGGCAAGTCGATACGACCGCGACGCCGCAGAGAAGTTCGCGCCAGAGGTCTTGGCGCCGACGATTGACTTCCTGTCGAGGCTTGCGGGCTCTGGTCCGGCCCTGGAGTTCGCCATCGGTACTGGTCGCGTGGCGATCCCGCTGACCGAGCGTGGCATCTCAGTGTCTGGTGTCGAGCTCTCGCCAGCCATGGTCACCCAACTCAGGCGGAAGGTGGACGAAGCCACGCTTCCGGTGGTTACCGGCGACATGGCGACGACTGTCGTTCCAGGACAGTTCTCGCTCGTGTACCTGGTGTGGAACGGCATTTCCAATCTGCGCACTCAGGCCGAGCAGGTGGAGTGCTTTCGCAACGCCGCCCGGCACCTCGCACCTGGTGGACGATTCGTCATCGAGCTGTGGGTTCCCTCTCTGCGTCGGCTGCCACCAGGGCAGAGCGCGGTTCCGATGAGCGTCGAGGACGGCTACCTCGTGCTCGACACCTACGACGTGGTCACTCAGGAGGTCACGTCCCACCACTACCGGCAGGGTGCCGAGGGGGAGACCCGCTACGCCAGCGGCAGCTTCCGGTACATCTGGCCAGCTGAGTGCGACTTGATGGCGCAGCTGGCCGGGATGCGTCTGGAACGGCGACTGGCTGACTGGGACGGCAGCGCCTTTACCGCGGACAGCCAGAGCCATGTGTCGGTCTGGTGCCAGGGGTAGGGCCGTTCCGCGCGAATCCTCCGAACGGTCCGGTCGACGACGAGCTGGCGAGGTGCTGGACCGCCTCAGGCCCGCCGATTCGGGGATCGGCTCGCTCGCTGATAGCCTGACCAGGCCGTTCGATCGGCCGCGGACCTTCTAAGAGCCCGGGTGGACTTGCCCCGGCGCGCCGCGCAACGACCTCGAGGAGACCACTGCAGTGTCGCTTGATTCCGCTGTCAAGAAGCAAATCATGGACGAGTACGCCACCACTCCCGGTGACACCGGGTCCCCTGAGGTGCAGGTGGCCATGCTCTCTCGTCGGATCTCTGACCTGACCGGGCACCTCAAAGAGCACAAGCACGACCACCACAGCCGCCGTGGACTGCTGCTGCTCGTGGGTCAGCGTCGTCGCCTGCTCAACTACTTGGCCGACACCGACATCGCTCGGTACCGCCAGCTCATCGAGCGTCTCGGCCTGCGGCGCTAGCCAACCGGCCCGGGTCGCTCTCACTGTCCAACGCTTTCCCCAAGATTTCACTGAGTAATAACTGAAGATCA
>JBDTTS010000351.1:0-2973 GCA_039930525.1 Actinomycetes bacterium
GGAAGGCGTCGGGGAAGACGCCCGGCGCGACGGTGGCGACGACGCTGAACAACCAGGCCACACCGGTGCCCATCGCGATGAGCGTGAACATGTTCAGGTTCAGTGTCCGGACCGACGTCCAGCCACGCTGGAAGAACGGCAGCCCGGCCCACAACACCACCGGTGTCGCGAGGACGAGTTGAGTCCACGCTGACGCGGTCGGCGAGATGAGGTCATGCAGGACTGGGACGAGGTCCCCGCCCATACCGAGGATGAGAACCGGAATGGACAGCGCGACACCGACCCAGAACCGGCGCGTCATGTCGGCGAGTTCCGCGTTCGGACCGATGTCGACGGTGACCAGGACCGGTTCCAACGCCATCCCGCAGATGGGGCACGAACCGGGACCGGTTTGGCGGATCTCAGGGTGCATCGGGCAGGTGTACTCCGCCACCTCAGACCCCGGCGCAACCGCCGGTCCACCGCCTACCGTGTGCCCGGCGTACGCGTCGGGGTTGGTCTCGAACTTCGCTCGGCAGCCTGCAGAGCAGAAGTAGAACCTCTCACCGTCATGCGAAGCGGTGTGCTCGCTCGCCTCGGGGTCCACATCCATGCCACACACCGGGTCCTTGACCGTCGGGGTATGGCGCACATCGCTTCCAGTCGGGTCGCTAGTCACACCATCATCATACCCCCCAGGGGTATTAGGTCAAGGCCCGGTCGGCTCCTGACGCACGTCAGATGGCGGGTCATCCACGGGTCGGCGCGATCAGGTCGAGCAGGGTGCGGATGTTGGTAGCCGCGCCCGGGGCCGGCTGTTCGGATCGATGCCCTGCGCCTACCGGTCCATCTCGATCGTCGAGCGGCGCGACGCTACGAGGTCCGGCGCCGATGGCGAGGGCGTGCGAGGCCAGGACCAGGCGGTGCGCAGGATGAACGTCAGAAGCAGCACCTCGAGCGCAACGCCGAGACCGTAGAAGTAGACCCAGGACTCGCCGACCAGGTTGAACACCGCAATGGGGATGCAGAGCGCTGCCACGACGAGGTTGAGCGTTCGGTTCGCACGGGCTGGCAGGGCCATGGAGAGCATGATCATGAGGGTCGGGATTCCCACGATGATGAGTGAAGTGACGACGAAGGTTTGGCTGATGTCGAACTCGAAGACGATGCCGGCCCGGATGTTGTCGACGACGCCGGGCTTGTACAGGTGGAGGTAGTCGACGTAGATGTAGAAGAACATGAAGCTGGTCCAGGCTGCGGCGAGCTTCGCCCTGACCGGCACGGGAGGATCGTGCAGCTCTGTCGCGGTCTTGGTCATGGCGCTCAATGTCTTTTCCTTCTCATCGGGTGGTCGATGCCATGATGACTGGCTGTCTGCTCGGTGCCATCGGCCAGCTGGCCGATCTTCCTGGCCTCTGGTGCGGGACACTTCTCGATCTTTCGGCTGATCGGCGACCCGCCCGGCGACCAAAAGCTGGACCGACTGCGACGAACGCCCTCGCGGGGGCTCGTGAGCGACGCCTTGCCCTGCATGAGTGTGCCAGCCTGAAGTGGCCCCACGTGGAGCCGTCGTGCTGGAATTCAGGCAGTCACCACTGAGCCCCTCCAAGCCGCGGTCGGTCAGCTCGGTGCTGCTCACCCGGCTCCTGTGCTACCCGGACAGAGCTGAGGGTCGCGGGTCGCGAACCCGTAGTCCGCGGGTCAGGAGGGTGAGCGCCAGAGCGATCTCCCACGCGAAGATCGGGATCGCCGCCAGGGGCTGGGTGCCGTAGATGCCGAAGAAGACGCCCAGGTTGGTGACGCCGATGAGAGCGGCGCCGAAGAGGCCCAGGATGGGGATCCACCGCGCGATCAGCCCGGTGCGCCACAACAGCCACGCGATCACGACAGTGTTGGTGGGACTGAGCAGGCCGGGCCCCAGGAGGAAGGTCCAGTCGTGCGCGAGCCTCAGCGCCGCGGCCGTCGATGGGTCGAGCGCGGATGATTCGGTGGTGCCAGGCGCCGCGACAACCGGGAGCAGCAGCGCGACACCCGCCATGAGCACTGAGGCCTCGAGCGTGCGGAGGCCGACGTACGCGATCGACAGGCCGGGGCGATGGTCGCGCAGCAATGAGTACAGCGCCGCAGCGCTGCCCACCATCGCCGCGGCCAGGACGACCTCAAGCAGTCCGCCAGTGAGGACGGCAACACGTCCGTTGACGGGGGCTCCGTCATCCAGGCCGGTGCCGCCGTACAGGAGGACGGCCCCGACCGACGTGACGTGAGTGAGGAGATACAGAGCGCCGGCTAGTTGGGCCGTGCGGCGTGGGTTCATGTTCTTCGCTTCCTGACCAGATGGTGTACTGCGTACACCTCACCGTAGGTGTATGGTGTACACCAGTCAAGCGAAGGGCACCCCCGTGACCGGTCGAACGCCGCTCAACAGCGAGCGCGTCGTGGCGGGGGCCGTCACGCTGGCCGATCGCGAGGGCCTGGAAGCCGTCAGCATGCGGCGTCTCGCCTCGGACCTCGACGTCGTCCCGATGGCTCTCTACAAGCACGTTCGAAACAAGGAGCAGCTCTACGACGCGATGGTCGCCAGCATCATCGCCGAGTACGGCGTCGCTGCTGGCGACGGCATTCCCGAGGAGTGGCGGGAGCAGGTGACGTGCCGCGTCATCGCCGCACGAAGCGCTGTGATCCGTCACCCGTGGGCGCGGCGAGCGATCGAGTCGCGCACCACGCGGTCGCCGGCAGTTCTGGGTCATATGGAGGCGCTGACGTCAGCGCTGCTCGGAGGCGGGTTCACTCCGGATCTGGCGCACCACGTCATGCACACGCTGGGCAATCGCATCTGGGGCTTCAGCCCCGAGCTCTTCCCGGGGGAATCCGCTCCGCTCGACCCCACGCAGCACGCCGGGATCCTGCAGGTCGCGGCCGACGCCATCGAACGCCGCGGTGACGAGTACGCGGTGGCGGGCGTCGGCGGGCTTGACGAGTGCCTGTCGCCACTGG
>JBDTTS010000352.1:0-2964 GCA_039930525.1 Actinomycetes bacterium
AAATGGCGTGGTCGTCGACCCTGAGGTGCTCTTTCACGAACTCGATGCTCTAGCCGAGCGCGGCGTCGACATTTCGCGTCTCGTCGTCAGTGCCAACGCACACCTGATCGCGCCGTACAACCGCACGATTGACAAGGTCGTCGAGCGGTTTCTGGGCAGCCGCAAGATCGGCACGACCGGACGCGGTATCGGCCCGACCTACGCCGACAAGATGAACCGCATCGGCCTGCGGGTGCAAGACCTGTTCGACGAACACATCCTTCGGCAGAAGGTCGAAGGTGCGCTTGAGACCAAGAACCATCTGCTGGTCAAGGTCTACAACCGTCGAGCGATCGAGGTCGACGAAGTGGTCGATGAGTTGTTGACGTATGTGGATCGACTGCGCCCGCTGGTCGCTGATACGTCACTGCTGCTGAACAACGCGCTGGATGAGGGACGCACGGTGCTGCTTGAAGGTGGTCAAGCCACGCTTCTCGACGTCGACCACGGCACCTACCCCTTCGTCACTTCCTCGAACGCGACCGCGGGTGGGGCGTGCACCGGAAGCGGCGTCGCACCGAACCGGGTCGAGGGGGTGATCGCGATTGCGAAGGCCTACGTGACTCGAGTCGGCGAGGGTCCATTCCCGACCGAGTTGCACGACGACGACGGCGAGCGCCTACGCACCAACGGCCACGAGTTCGGAACGACCACTGGGCGTCCCCGCAGATGTGGGTGGTACGACTCGGTGATCAGCCGATACGCGGCCCGCATCAACGGCGTCACCGACTTTGTGCTCACCAAGCTCGACGTGCTCACCGGGTGGGACGAGATTCCGGTGTGTGTGGCGTACGAGGTCGACGGCAAGCGATTCGACGAGATGCCGATGTCGCAGAGCGACTTCCACCATGCGACGCCTGTTCTTGAGTACCTGCCCGGGTGGAGCGAGGACATCAGTAGCGCTCGCACGTTTGACGACCTGCCAACGAACGCCCGTAACTACGTGCAGACCTTGGAGGCGATGTCTGGCGCGCCGATCTCGGCTGTCGGCGTGGGCCCGGGGCGCGACGAGATCGTGCAGCTGCGGCCGTTGGTGTGACGCCCCGAAGGTAAGGGGCTTGACTTATTAGTTAAGTGTATTAACCTGGGGTCTAGGGACTCTAGGAGGAGCCATGAACACGATGACTAAAGAGACGACAGGCCGCCCGACGACGCAGTACCTCGGGCGCGGATCCGATCAGATCGCCTACGACGTCCAGGGGGACGGCCGGCTCGTCGTTGCGGTACCGGGGATGGGCGACTTGCGAGGCACCTACCGATTCCTGGTTCCTGCATTGGTGGCCGCCGGGTTCCGCGTGGCTACCGTCGATCTGCGTGGCCACGGCCAGAGCGGCGTCGACTTCGACCGGTTCGACGACGTGGCGGCGGCGTCCGACGTCGTCGCTCTGATCGAGCACCTCGGGGGCCCTGCGAACATCATCGGCAACTCGATGGGCGCAGGCGTGGCCGTTATCGCGGCAGCCGACCGCCCCGATCTTGTCGACCGCCTGGTGCTCACCGGGCCCTTCGTGCGCGACGTGCCCACACCGCCCGGGATGTCGATCGCGATGCGTGTTGCCTTGTTGCGGCCGTGGGGCCCGCGCGTCTGGCGGACCTTTCACCGCAAGATGTTCGCGACCCGGGTGCCGGGCGACTACGCCGCCTATCGCGATGACCTGATGGCTACGCTGACGCGTCCGGGCGCTTGGAAAGCCCTGCAGCAGACCACCCGCACCTCGCATCGGCCTGCCGAGGAGCGACTCGATCGCGTGCGGGCCAAGACGTTGGTGGTGATGGGCGGGTCCGATCCTGACTTCAAGGATCCAGCTGCTGAGGCCGAGCTCGTCGCCGACCGCTTGGGTGGCCGGGTCGTCCTCGTACCCGATGCGGGCCACTACCCGCAGGCGGAGTTCCCCGAGGTCGTCGGTCCCGTCGTCGCCGAGTTCTTGAAGGCCTAGCTGAATGGCCCGCGCAGGCGTCACCCCAGACAAGGTCGAGACCGTGGCAGCCGCCGTCGTCGACGAGCAGGGGTGGGACGCGCTCACGCTCGCCGCCGTGGCCGGCCGGCTCGGCGTGTCGGTTCCCAGTCTGTACAAGCACGTCGACGGGATGGCTGGGGTCCGTCGGGCACTCACCCTTCGGGCGGTGTCGGAACTGGGCGATCAGCTCGTCGACGCGGCCGTGGGCCGCGCCGGTCCCGATGCGTTGGGGCCGGTTGCCCTGGCCTACCGAGACTTTGCCCGCCAGCATCCTGGCCTCTACGCGGCAACCGTCGTCGCCCCGGCTCTTGGCGACGTGGAACATCACGCGGCGAGCAATCGCATCCTGATGCCGGTGCTGGCCATGATCGCCGGGTACGGGGTGCCGGGTGATCAAGCCATTGACGCGGCCCGCGCGCTGCGGGCCACCCTGCACGGCTTCGTCTCGCTCGAGCTCGCTGGCGGGTTCGGGCTGCCGGTCGATGTCGACGCGAGTTTTGATCGCACGCTTGCGGCGCTTGACCGAGCTCTGGCGACGTGGCCGGAGCACGCTGACTGAAAACCGTTCGTCGCTAGTGTTCCGGGGTGCCCAACTTCCCGAGGATCAGACCGGCGCGTCCGAGCGACCACGCCGACGTCGTGCGCGTCGTCGACGACTGGTGGGACGGACGGCAGATGGCTGGTTTGCTGCAGCCGTTGTTCTTGGAGAACTTCAGTGGGACGAGTCTGGTTGCCGAGGACTCGAACGGCGAGCTCGCCGGCTTTCTGATCGGCTTCGTCTCGCCGGACAACCCCACGGAGGCGTACGTGCACTTCGCCGGGGTCGCCCCGGGGTCTCGCGCGTCGGGCTTGGGTCGCGCGCTGTATGGCGCCTTTGATGCCGTCGTCGGCAGACGTGGAGTACGCCTGGTTCGCTGCGTCACCTCGGTGGTGAACACCGAGTCCGTGGCCTTTCACGAGGCGATCG
>JBDTTS010000353.1:0-2961 GCA_039930525.1 Actinomycetes bacterium
CGCCGCTCATGAAGATGCACACCCTCGGCCACGACTTCGTGCCAGACCCGATCCACGCAGGAGGCCTGCGCTACCACGGAATGGCACCGCTCATCTCGCACGTCTACGAGCTCGGGCTCATGGACGCCGTGGCGATCGGGCAGAGCGAGTGCTTCGCCGCCGGCGTCCAGTTCGCTCGGACCGAGGGCATCGTCCCGGCGCCTGAACCGACCCATGCGCTGGCCGAGACGGTGCGTGAGGCGCTGCGTTGCAAGGAGTCCGGCGAGGAGAAGGTCATTCTCACCGCGCTGTGTGGTCACGGCCACCTCGACCTGGCGGCATACGACGCCTACCTCAGCGGTCAGATGACCGACGAGCCGGTGTCAGAGGAACGCTTCGCAGCGGCTCTCGCCACCGTCCCCACCCTCTAACCCCCAAGAACGACGCATTCACCCGCTCTGGTTGAACTAACTACGCATTCACGCTGTGGATATCTCGGTGCGGCGGGGAGCTGGACGACGGTTTGTCCACAGCGTGAGTAGCGAGTTTGTTGCGAGGATGCGGGTGAATGCGTCGTTCTTGGGAACTGGGTTAGCGGGTGGGCGCGATGACGTCGGTGCCGAGGGTCGCCTGCAGCGGCTCTGGCACTCGCACCGAACCATCGGCCTGCTGGTGGTTCTCGAGGATCGCCACGACGACACGCGGGATCGCGACCAGCGTTCCGTTCAACGTGGCGACCGGAGTGGTTCCCTTACCGTCACGCATTCGAACGCCGAGGCGTCGAGCCTGGAAGTCGGTGCAATTGGACGCGGAGGTGACCTCGCGGTACTTGCCCTGGGTGGGGATCCACGCCTCGATGTCGTACTTGCGCGCCGCGCTGGAGCCAAGATCACCGGTGGCAACGTCGATCACCCGGTACGGAAGCTCAAGCCGATCGAGGAACTGCTTCTCCCACGCCAACAACCGCTGATGCTCGGCAACGGCCTCATCGGGGTGGCAGAACGAAAACATCTCGATCTTGTCGAACTGGTGCACCCGAATGATGCCGCGGGTGTCCTTGCCGTACGTCCCCGCCTCACGGCGGAAGCACGTCGAGATGCCGGCGTAGCGCAGGGGCAACGAGTCGGCGTCCAGAATCTCGTCAGAGTGGTAGGCGGCCAGCGACACCTCAGAGGTGCCGACGAGGTAGAAGTCGTCCTGCTCAAGATGGAAGACGTTCTCGGCGGCCTGGCCCAAGAAGCCGGTGCCCTCCATGGCCGGCGGTTTCACCAGCACCGGAGTCACCATGGGTGTGAAGCCGGCAGCCACCGCCTGCTGCACAGCAACGTTGATCAAAGCCAGCTCGAGCAGCGCACCGGGGCCGGTCAGATAGAAGAAGCGCGCGCCCGACACCTTGGCTCCGCGCTCGACGTCGATCGCAGCGAGCAGCTTGCCGAGATCGACGTGATCGCGCGGCTCGAAGCCTTCGGCGGCGAAGTCGCGCGGTGTGCCGACGTGCTCAAGAACGGTGAAATCCTCTTCTTGGCCGACGGGGGCACCCGGCTCGACCAGGTTCGACAGCTGCAGCAGCAGCGCGCGAAGCGTCTCTTCGGCGGCCTTGGCCGACGCTTCGGTCTCTTTCACCTGGCTCGACAGCTCTTTGGTGCGCGTGAGCAACGCGCTCTTCGCCTCACCCTGCGTCGACGCCACCTGCTTGCCGAGGGTCTTTTGCTCGGCGCGCAGCACTTCATAGGCGCTGATTGCCGAGCGCCGCGTCTCGTCGGCGGCCAGGGTGGCGTCCACCAGCGAAGCGTCCTCACCGCGGGCAGTCTGCGAGCGGCGTACGGCGTCAGGGTCGTCCCGCAGGACTTTGAGATCGAGCACGGGGCGAGCCTACCGAGCCGGATCAACACACTCGACGGCATTTCGCGTCCACCAGAGGGACAGTCGACGAGCGGTGGGTGGGTCAGGCGAGGTTGGCCCCGGCCGGGACGGTGCCGTTGGTCACCACGTCTTCCTTGCCGCTACGCCGGAACGAGAGCTGGAGGAGAACGTCAGGAAGCGCCTCAGATGTGACCGGCCGCGACCACAGGAAGCCCTGACCGATGTCACACCCGAGCTCGCGCAGCCGCTCGGTGACCTCGATGTCCTCGACGCCCTCCGCCACGACTTCGAGTCCGAACTCGTGAGCCAGGTCGACCATGGCCTTGACCAGCGTCGCCCCGGCTGGGTCATCGGCGAGCCGCTGAGTGAATGAGCGGTCGATCTTTAGCGTCGACAGCGGCATCTGCTCAAGCTGCGACATCGATGTGTAGCCGGTGCCGAAGTCATCGACGGCCAGGGTGACCCCGAGACCAGCGATCTTGTGCAGCATCTGGTGACTGCGAACCGGGTCTTCGATCAATGCGCTCTCAGTGACTTCGAGCTCAAGGCGCTCAGGCTCGATCAAATGGCTGGCAAGAATGTCTTCGAGGAACTCGTCGAAATTGGTCTCAAGCAGGTTGCGTGCCGACAGGTTGACGGCCACCGGCAGATGCGCGAACTCGGTGCCGAGCCGGTCCCACTCCGCCATCTGCGCACAGACCATCTCGAGCACGTACCGGGTGAGCCCTTGGATCAGACCGGTGTTCTCGGCCAGCGGGATGAAGTCGTTGGGTGGGATGTTTCCGCGCTCAGGGTGCATCCAGCGGAGCAGAGCCTCGGTACCGATGACCTGGCTAGAGGCCAGGTCGATCTTGGGCTGGTAGTGGATCGAGAGCTGCCGCGTCCCCAATGCGCTGCGCAGGTCGCCGAGCAGCTGCAGACGCTCTGCCGAACTGCCGTCATCGCCGGGCCGGTAGAGCAGCGTGCCCAAGTGCGTCGACTTCGCGGCATACATCGCCGTGTCGGCGCGCTGCATGAGCTCGACGCCGTTCTCAGCGTGGTCGGGCAGAATCGCGATCCCGATGCTGGACTCGACGTGCAGGTGCAGGTCACCGATCTGAAAGGACTCGTCGAACGCAG
>JBDTTS010000354.1:0-2948 GCA_039930525.1 Actinomycetes bacterium
AGCCAGGCGTGGTGACTGGTGATCCCATGTCTGGCATTTGAGGCGTCGAACTCTGCTTTGCGTGAGCCGGTCAGTTCTTGGGTCCAGGCCTTCCACGCGGCGAGCTTCTGGGGAGGAATCGGAATTGCCATTGCGCCCATGAGGTGTCCTATCAATAGAAAGAAGTCACCGGATTCGGCTTCTTCACCTTCCTCCTAGGGCGCCAGACGGTCAAGGGCTCTCAGGCGAATGGAACGTCAATCCACGCCGTGCGGTCCGGTGGACCAGGCGCGATTCGCACAGTCGGAGGCTCATCGATCTCGATGACGAGCGAGCCAAACGTGAAACCGTCGTCGCGCCAGCGGCCCGGGTACATGCAGATGCCAGCATCGGCGTCCGACAAGAGCTCGACCAGGTCGTCGTCGGTGGCGATGTCACTCATCGCATCGTCGACGCGCGACAGGCGCGGAGCGCTTGAGCCGGTCGCCCAGTCGCCGGGGTCGAAGGTGACCTCGTGGTCACCGTCGGACAGCGGGTGGTTCGTGTGCCACCGCGCTCCAGGGCGACTGGCGTCGTTGACGTAGGACGCGACGAAGTCGCCACCAGCCTCGAAGCCGATGACATCATCCGCCGACGCCATCGTGTATGCCTGACCCGACGCGTGCCGGATGCTGCGCAGCAGGGGCTCGACGTCGTCCAGTGATGTCTGGGCGGCGAGCAGTCGCAGCACGAGAGCGACGGGCAGCCCGTCGACCGCGACCGGCAACTGGTCGAGCGTGTTGACGACGAGCCCGATCCCCTCGGCGTTTGCGCCACAGAGACCGACGACGCCTGCGCGGCTCAGCAGCACCTGCTGCGGCCCGTCGTCCGGGCGTAGGCGCAACGCGACCTGGGTGGAGTCCATCCAGGTGTCGAGATCCATGTTCTGGCCGATGACCGTCTTGCCGCCGCGGTCGGCGACGGCCACGGCGCTGCAGCCATGGCCCTTCTCGTCCCACCACCAGGCCTCGTCGAGGCAGTTGGTGGCGAAGATGGCATCAGGGTCGGCGTTGGCCCCTTCCGCAATTCCCTCGATCTCCTCCAGCAGGGCTGGCGCCCAGCGCGTGGCGGCCTCGCGGAACCCCGACCCCCGTGACAGACCCTTCCAGAGCTGGTCGGCGTCCTTGTCGGTCTTTGCCAGTTCGTCACGCCAGCGCCCGAGGCCGCTCGCGATCACGTCGCGGGCCTGCTCGCCGTGGGCGCGACCGAGCTCGCGGGGGGTTCCGGCCGCGTCAATGATCATGAGTTCCACAGGTCCATCATGGCCCGCCCGACGCCCACGTGTCGCCACCTACACTCACCCCATGGCCGGCCGCATCCGCAACGACGACGTCGCTCGTGTGCGCGACATGGCCGGGATCGCTGAGGTGATCGGTGATCACGTCACCCTCCGACCCGCTGGTGGGGGCAGCCTGAAGGGGCTCTGCCCGTTCCACGAAGAGCGCAGTCCGAGCTTCCACGTCACGCCGGCTAAGGGCCTCTACCACTGCTTCGGCTGCCAAGTGGGCGGCGACGTCATCGACTTCCTCGAGCGCATCGAGCACCTGACGTTTCAAGAGGCGGTCGAGAAGCTAGCGGCGCGGTTCGGCATCGAACTTCGCTACGAAGACTCCGGCGCTGGCCCACGCCGACCCCAGGGCGAGCGCACCCGGTTGCTCGAGGCGCACAAGGCGGCGGCGGCGTACTACGTCGAGCAGCTGACGAGCGCCGAGGCGGTGGTCGGTCGGCGATTCCTCGACGAGCGGGGCTTCGACGCAGCCGCGGCGGCACACTTCGGGGTCGGCTTCGCACCCAACTCGTGGGACGCCCTCACTCGCCACCTTCGCAGCAAGGGCTTCACCGATCGCGAGCTCACCGTCGGAGGCCTCAGCAAAGAGGGCCAGCGGGGAATGATCGACCGGTTCCGTGGACGCCTGGTCTGGCCGATCCGTGACATCACCGGAGAGACGATCGGATTCGGCGCACGGAAGCTTCTCGAAGACGATCAGGGTCCCAAGTACCTCAACACGTCAGAGACTCCGATCTACCGAAAGAGCCAAGTGCTCTACGGCATCGACCTGGCGAAGCGCTTCATCGCCCAGCAGCGCAAAGCCGTGATCGTCGAGGGCTACACCGACGTTATGGCATGCCACCTCGCGGGTATCGAATCCGCGATTGCGACCTGCGGCACAGCCTTCGGCGGCGACCACGTCAAGATTCTTCGTCGCCTGCTGATGGACAACGACACCTTTGCCGGGCAGGTCGTGTTTACCTTCGACGGCGACGCCGCCGGCAAGAAGGCCGCCATGCGTGCCTTCGAGGACGACCAGCGCTTCGTCGCCCAAACGTTCGTCGCCGTCGAACCCGGGGGGCTCGATCCCTGCGAGTTACGCCAGAAGCAGGGTGATGCCGCTGTCGTGGCTCTGGTCGAGAAGCCAGTCCCGCTGTTTGAATTCGCGATCCGCAGCGTCCTTTCAGGGCACGACCTCGAACAGCCGGCCGGACGCGTCGCTGCGCTTCGGGCCGCTGCCCCCTTGGTGGCCCAGATCCGCGATCAGTCGCTTCGCCCCGAGTATGCGCGGTCGCTCGCCGGATGGCTGGGCATGGAGTTCAAGCCAGTTCAGGACGCGGTCAGTCAGGCGCACAGGACGTTGAAGCAGCAGCAACCTCGTGCCTCCGCATCGCAGCCCTCAGCGCAAGCAGAGCCAACTGCTGAGGCTCCCAAGGCGGTGCCGCGACCTGACCCAAGCGATCGACGACTCGTTGGCCCGCGTGAGCTGCTGAAGCTTGCCGTACAGCACCCGGACAAGCTTGACGCCACTTTCGACGAGCTGCCGATAAAGATGTTCAGTCACCCGGCCTACGTTCAGGTGTGCACGATCATCGGCACGGTTGGAGGAGTGGTGAGTGCCGACGATGCCTGGATGCAGCGGCTCTCGGATGCCGCGCCC
>JBDTTS010000355.1:0-2948 GCA_039930525.1 Actinomycetes bacterium
CACGACGTCGGTGTAGAGCCGGTCGCGTACCTCAGTCTCTTCGTTGCCGTGTCGCGCGAGCGCGCGCCAACGACGCGACGCCCAGCCGAGCGTGGTGACCAGGGCACGCTCGGCGTCGACGGCGTCCAGTTCGAGCAGCGACGCCGTTCGGGCCAGCGCGGGGGCGCGCGTCTCGACGAAGTCTGCGAACCCCGCGGGTTGCTTGCTCACGGCCCGAGTACACCACGCACAAACGGGGAGCGCGCGCCAACACATTTCGCCAAGAACGACGCATTCACCCGCACTGGCGGAACAAACTCCACCCTCATCCCCCGCGAATCTGGGATGCGGCTTCGCCGGCGGCCACGGCTTCAGCGGCTCCGCCTGCCGCGCCGCCCCACCAACATCAGCGCGCCTAATGCCACGAGCGTGGCCAGCACCGTGACCGGCACCGTCGCCTCGCTTGCCCTCTTATCCGCGCATGACCCTCGTCGCCCTCATCGGGGCACGGTCGCGTCTAGAGCCACCAATCGTGGACGGATCTGTACCCAGCACGTACACAAGCGACCACGATTTGCCATGTGTTCCCCCGTTCCGTGCGCTACCGATGGAGGGCGCCTCGACGACCAGGTGCACGCACCCTTGCGTGCCACCAAATCGTGCCCACCACGTCAACCGACGTCATCCGTGGCGCGAGCGCGTCCACGTCGTCCACAAGGGAGGCAGGGCGCGTGCCTGCCCCGTATGCGCTAGATCACGTCGCAGTTCGTGAGTTGGTCGAAACCGTTGTCAAAGTTGAGCATGACCCCGTCGTTGCCGATGCTGCCGCAGTTGACAAGGTCGCGGGCGCTGTCGAACGAGTTCATCTGGTCGTACCCGGCTTCACCGTTCAGTTGGTCAAATCCGGCACCGCCGATGATCGTGTCGGCCATGTCGCCGCCGTAGACGATGTCATCACCACCACCGGCGTTTACGGTGTCTGCGCCGCCGTAGGTATAGACCTCGTTGTCAGCGCCGCCCATGGTGACGTTGTCGCTCGCAGAGCTTCCGTAGTAGATCTCGATGTCGGCGCGAACGGTGTCGTCCTCGCCAGCCCCGCCGTCACCGCCGGCGACGGTCACGTCAATCGTGACGCTGGTATTGCGAGCGGTGTAGTCGACGAGGTCGACTCCGGCACCACCCCGGAAGTCGTCAGCCTCGATCGGCGCGACATCAGCGATGAGTTCGTCGTCCCCCGCACCTCCGTCCAGCGAGTCAATGCCCGGGTCGTCGTACAACGTGTCGGCCCCCGGCCCGCCCTGCAGCTCGTCGTTGCCGAAGTAGTCGTCCAGGACATCCTCGCCACCACCCCCAGCGATCACGTCGTCACCCAGCGATCCGTCGAGATGGTTGTCGATGCCTGAGCCGGTGATGCTGTCGTTGCTGAAGCCTCCTACGATCGACTCAATGTCGGGCTTGACGTTGTCTTTCTCGCCGGCGGCGCCGTCGTTGGGCTTTCCGTCAGCATCGATGGTCAAGGGCTCGAAGCGGCCGGAGAAGTCGATCGAGTCCCAGCCCGGCCCACCCGAGAACGTGTCAGGGCCATCTGAACCGTTGCCGCCCAGCAGCTCGTCCTGACCCGCCCCACCTTTGACGGAGTCACGCCCACCGCCACCGGACAGGCTGTCGTTGTCGTCGCCGCCCTCCAGCTGATCATCACCCCCGATGCCGAAGATCTCGTCGGCGCCGCCGCGACCGAGGATCGTGTCGTCGCCCGCGCCAGGGTCACCGCTGGTGTCCCCGTAGAGCCGGTCCGGGCCGTTGCTGCCTAAGAGGACGTCCGCGCCGGGCCCGCCATTGATCACCGCTTTTGAGGCACCCTTGCCGTCCAGCGTGTCAGACCCCTTGTTGCCGCTGAGGCCGTAGTTGGCGATGCCGGAAAGGGTGGCGTCCTTGTCGGCGTCACTGTTGACCTTCGCCGCGGACGCCGTCACGTACCGCAGCGTGTCGTTGCCGTCGCCGCCGAGGAAGTACAGCGTGTTGCTTCCTGCGCCCAGGGCGACGGTGAGCTCGATCTCAGACTTCCCCTTGGCTTCCCGGGAAGCCCCCGGAGCGAGTGGCCCGTTCTCGAACGAGACCAGCAGGTAGTCGGCCAACGTGCCACCGTTGATGACCAGTCGATTGGTGGATGTCGTCTTGGCTCCCGAGCATGTCTCCCAACCGCCGCCGGTGTCGAAACCGATCTTCTTCGACCCCGGCAAGCGCCCAACCAGCACCCCTTCGACGCGGACAAGGCTGCTCAAAGACACCGTGGCCGTCTTCGTGCCGGTGTTGAAGGCACAGGTCGCGGCAGGGTCTGCCGCCGAGGCCGCACTGAGGGGCGAGAGGACGGCACAGGAAATCACGGCTGAGGCAAGGACTGCGAGACGGCGTGGACGCACGGGATGCTCCGATGGTGAGGCAGCAGAGACGACTGCATCTTTGCAGGGTCGTCTGCCGATGCCGCCGGAATATGACCGTTCGGCGCAATCGTGTCTGGCGTCGGCGTCCGACTCAGTCGACCAGGTCGGTGGCGAACGTGATCATGGTGGCGCCGGCTGGGAGGGTGGTGAGCGTGGTCTCGGCGTCGCCGTCGAGTCTCTCGACCTCGTAGTTGACCGGATCGCCCTTCCAGTCCGTGAAGACCGTGAAGTACGAGCTACCGAGCGCTCCGAGCACCGGCCTGACACTGACCGATGGCACCGTCCAATCCTGGACGTCGTTCACGATCCAGTATTCACGGTACCCCTTTGTCACGCCTAGGAATCCTCCCTGCGGGGATTGTCCCATCACCACGGCGGTCACAAATTGATCAATGGACTCCGGGGCGAGAAATGAACTGATCGTTGGCCATTCTTTAGGGTCGGCCATTGACGCGCCGCCGGGCGGAACAAGCCTCCAGTCACCGCCGAGTTCAGGCAGCCGCGCCACCAGGCCAGCGGTCCCCCACG
>JBDTTS010000356.1:0-2947 GCA_039930525.1 Actinomycetes bacterium
AGCGCACCTGCATGGCATGCAGGGGGTCAGGGGTTCGAGTCCCCTCAGCTCCACAAAAGGGGTCTTCCCCGAGATCAGGGAAGACACCTCCCCGAATTCCCGGGCTTGTTCGGGTGACGGGGTGAGACCTGACAAAGGGCGCCTGACCATTGGTCAGGCGCCCTTCGCATTCCCGGTTACCAGGCGGGCGATCTTGTTGAGGTTCGGGCTTGGTGGGTGAGGCGGACGGTTGCTCGGGCCTCGTACGGATGTGACATCAGGGAGGAGAGATGCCGGCAACAAAGTTGCAGAACGGGTGTCCCGCCGGGTCTGCGTAGACGTGTAGCGGTTCCTCCAGATCGTCAGACCGATCACGCAGTAGGCGGGCGCCGAGGTCAAGTGCTCGGCCATGTTCGGCGTCGAGGTCGGCCTTCGTCGGAGGACCAGCTGCCGCAGAGAAACGGTCACTTGTGCCATGTCAGCAATGCTCCTCAGCACTGACCGGCATGATCAGCCGTCCCTTTGGTCACGGTGCGCCCCTCATCGATCCGCTAGCGGCCCGCATCCTTGACGGTTCTCAACTCGTTGACGGTGCCGGTTGCAGGACCATCACCGGGATGCGCCGACTCCCCGCTCGGCGCGCGTACTGGTTGCGAGGCGGGTATACCGACACGTCCAGCTCCCACAGCCGCTCGCGTTCCTCGCCGTCGGACTCGTAGGCCTCCATCTCATATATGCGACCACGAAAGACGACACTGCACCGCGGGGTGGCCTTGAGGTTGTAGTACCAGCCTGGGTTGTGCTGCTGGCCGTAGTTGGACGCGACCAGAACCAGGCGGTCCCCGTCCGGCACTCCGATGATGGGCAAAGTCCGCGGCTCGCCTGAGCGGGCACCGACCGTCCTGAGCTCAACGACGGGCAGCCCGGTGAGCGCGGACGTGACGGATCGACGGCCACCACTGCGGCGCAGCACCGGACCGTCGAGGTGGTGCAGCACACGTGCGAACAACCACGCCATCGGTCGCGTCCCCGCGACGAGCAGTATGGAGCGTCGCACCGTGTTGGCTTGTTTGAAGCCCACATCCTGGCCGTCCTCGTCAACCATCGGCAGAGTGTATCCAGGCTCTGAGGTTCTGTAGGGGTCCATGCCTACGCATGGGGCCGCGGCCGTGATCTTGGTCAGTGGCTTCCACCCGGACCACAGCACACTGGGGATCGCGTGGACGGCAGTGACAGAGCCGTGACGTTGTCCCCGGCCGCGGGCAAGGCTCGAACAGGGCGGAAGCTGACCAAACGTGTGTTCCGGGCGGACGGACGGGTGACCTTCATCGACGGGCTGCTCGCGACCGCGGTCCTGCCCGGGCTGGCGCTGAACACAGTGCTCGGCGCCTGGTGGGCTGACCCGGCGGCCTCGCTGGTGATCGTCGAGAACGGTCCCGAGGCACGGACTGCTCCAGTCGAACCAGCGTTCGGCAGGCCCGCGTAGAGCGCCCGATGAAGGCTCAGGATCTCGGCGCGGCCTTCCTGCTGAGCTTGAATACCGGGTGTCGGTGCGCTTCCCGAACAAACAGATCGACCGGGTCATTAGCGTCCGCATCAAAGAACGGTGCCGTTACCCGTACGTCCTGGACGTAGCGCTGCAGAACGGGTCCGGCGCTCTCGGCAGCCAGCTCTTTGGCGTCGAACACTTCGGTCTTACTGCCTCGCCGAAGCGACACCTCGGGTGCCGCGCGCACATTGTGGACCCAGCCCACCATCCCGTAGGGCGACACGAGCCAGCGTTCCTCGCCAGCCTCAACGAGGATTACGGGCGTCGTTCTCCTTTGGCCACTCTTGCGACCCGTCGTTGTCAGGAGGTAGCTCGACTTACCTCCAACACCAAGTCGCAGCGTCGCCGTCATGATCACGTTCACGGCTCGTCGCGCAGGTCCTAGCTGGTAGGTCTTAGCCATCTCAACATCCTGCCCTAGTCGCCAGAGGCCCACGGTCAAGGGGGCTTCACACACCGGCGGGTCCGATACAAGCATTGGCACGAACAGGGAAGTGGGCGGGTTGGTCAGGGCGCTCGTCGAGCGGTGATCACGAAGAGGGAGACCTCGGCGACGTCCCACACCGCGAACAGCAGCGTGCCACCCGGCGCCATGACGCGGGCGGCCTCGGCGAAGGCAGCGGGCTTGTCGGGGAAGAACATGACCCCGAACTGGCAGACCACCAGGTCGAACGAGCCGTGCCGGCGGTGGAACCACCGAGCATCAACCGGTTCCATCCAAACGCGCCTAGAGTCCCGGCATGACTCGCTATGTGATCGACGCCACCACCCTGCTGCACGTCGTCGCCAACGATGTCCGGATCAGTCAGCGGCATCAGATCGTCGCCCCGAACCTCATCCGATCCCAAGCGCTATCCCTGCTTCTCGAGGCTGTGCGGCACGGTGACCTCACCGAGGATCTGGCGCTTCAGCACCATGAGCGCCTCACGGAGCTGAGGATGCGACTGCTCGGTGACCGAGTGTCGCGCCGCACCGCCTGGAAGATCGCGCGCGAGCAGGGCTGGGAGACGACCTACGACGCTGAGTACCTCGCCGTCACCAAGCTCCAGGCCGACGCGCTGGTCACCGTCAACCCCGCATTGGCAGCGAGGGCCAGGGATGTCGTGCCGCTAGCACCCCTCGAAGCACTCAGCGCGGACCATGACTGACCGGATCGGATGTCGAACCTCCCACGGCGGCCCGGCCAAGGTAGAGGGGTACCTGTGACGAAACACGAGTCCGGACCTCCGAGACGCATTGGTCTGTGGGGCGTCGTGGCGATCGGCGTCGGTGGGATGGTCGGCGGCGGGATCTTCGCAGTCCTCGGGCTGTCGGTGCAGATCGCTGGCGGCGGGGCGCCGATTGCGTTCCTCGTCGCGGGACTCGTGGCACTGCTCACCGCACGGTCCTACGCGCTGCTCTCGACGTCGTACCCGAGCC
>JBDTTS010000357.1:0-2938 GCA_039930525.1 Actinomycetes bacterium
CGTGCAGGGCGATGAAGACAAGGGTGAACGTGGCCAATCCCACATGAAGGCGCAGCATCGTGGCGCGCGGCAGCGAGCGAAGCGCTGTGCCGCGGGGGTGAGCCAGCAGGAGCCCGAGTACCACAAGTGCGGTGAGCAGGAACATGCCGGCGAGTCCGGATACTCGTGCAAGGAGCCACTTCGGGTGTTCGTCGTTCGCGAGCTGCAGCGCGACCCAGCCAATGGCCCATCCGGCCACCAGGGCGCCGAAGGCGACCGCGGCAGCTGAGACCCAAGGGTGCCAGCGCGGGTCTTGGGGCGTCGCCGGGGTGGGCTCGGCCACCGGTGGCCTATGCGTCATCGGTGTCCCGCTCCCACGTCAGATGGCGCGAGAGTGCGGCGCTGTGCGCAGTCCGCCCGTCGGCCCGCACCCAATAGGCGGCGAGGTTTCGCATGCGACACACGTCGGCGATGACGTCGTCGCCAGCGATCAGCAACGACTTGCTCCACACCTCAGCGGTCACCGTCGAGTCGGCGACGACCGTGACGGACCGGAGCCCACCGGCGGCTGGACGCCCTGTGCGAGGGTCAATGAGGTGATGCTGCGGCTCGCCGTTCTGCACCCAGTGTCGGCGTCCGGTAGACGATGTGGCGCAGCTGCTGGCCCACATCTGCAGCACCGCGAGAGTGCGGGTGGGGTCGCTAGGGTCTTCTACGGCAGCCGTCCAGCCATCGCCGTCCGGACCGTCCCCCCAGACGGCGAGGTCACCGCCTGCGTTGACCAGAAAGCTGGGAACCTCAGCGGCGAGAAGAGCAGCGGCCGCGTCCACGCACCAGCCCTTTCCGATGCCACCGAGATCGATCGGATCGGGCCCGAGCTTGATCGTGGCCCGCCGGGTGTCGACGAGCGGTCGCCAGGTCGTGGCGCCAGGCAGGCTGGAGCGGCTCCGTCCGCTGGCGTGCGACTCGGGCGGTAGGTCATCGAACGTGCGGTCGTATCCGGCCGCCACCAGGTCCTGAAGGATCCGGGGGTCGAAGAGCCCGCCGGTCAGGGCGTAGGCGTCGTAGGCCGCAGCAACGATCGAGGCGCACTCTGACGCCACCTGGTGCTGAGCCTCGGGGTCGTCATTGGCTCGCATCAGGTCGCTGTCCGCGCGAAATCGCGTACATGCGCGCTCGACCCGGCTAAAGAGGGCTTCGACGTCACCACTGAGGGTGGGGGCGTCGGTACCGTCCTGCAGCTGGACGGTGACGGCCGTTCCCATGGCGGCGAACGTGTGGCGGGCCCAGGTCCGTCGGTCTGTGCTGGCCCCCATCAAGACCCGCCGGTGCTCGTGTTCGCGGTTGGTGCGGGAGCAGGAGCTGGCTTTGGCGCGGGTTGGGGTGCCGAGGCACCGCTGTTTCCGCTGGAGGAGCCACTGCTGCTTGAGCTGCCTGATGTCCCGGAAGTGCTGCCAGAACTGCCCGAGGTGCCGGCGTACGACGGTGCTGCCGCGACCACGACGACCGCGGCGTCGCGGGCTGCCTGTAGGCGGTCACGCGCGTGCTTGACGGCCTTCTCCAGATGCTGCACGTCAGCGCGCTCGGCTGCCACAGCCTTGGTCAGCGCACGGAGCGCAGGATCCTTGGTGGTGGCAGCTGTCGTGCTGACTGACGGTGCGGTGACGGCTGCCGCTGGTTGGTCGTCTGCGGTGATGGCCCAACCGGTTGCGGCCACGACGGCCAGCGCGGCGACGGGCGCGGTCAGGGCGAGCGGCGAGATGGCCCTAGTCATCGTCGCCACCGTGGTCCTCGTCGTCCTCGTGCTCGTCGTCATACCCGTCGTCGTCCCGATCGTCACCGTCGTCGTACGCGTCGTCAGGATCGTCAGAGTGCGTCGCCGCCTGGCTGGGCGAGCTCGACGGCGCCGGTGAGGGGGAGCTGCTGACGTCCGAGGCGTCTGGCGTCGAAGGCGCTGCAACGGTGCGCTGGCTCACCTGCTGGGTCTTGCCGCGTAGTTGGTCGAGCAGGGCCGCGAGGTGCTTGGAACGCAGGTCGAGCCGGCCTAGCTCACGGTTCAGCGTCTTCATGGCGGCCGAATCGACGGTCGCGTCGTCGCTGGGTGTCACGGCGGCGGCGGCCGGGTCGGTGGCCGAGCTGCCGACGCTGGCCAGCGCGATGCCGGCGCCGCCCAAGGCGAACGCGGCAACTGCGACGATTGATGTGAGACGAGCGGTGGGACTCATGTGCCAACTCCTTTGTGGGTTCTGGATGACTATCGCCCACCGAACGGGCCATGCTGAGGTCGTTAACCGCGCCTTAAGGTCGGCCTCAGGTACCGACAACCGGGGAGTCCCGAGGGAGCAACCATGCCGCGACAGCCGGGAGCCCCCCGCTGGTTCGAAGACATCCCCTGGCGGATCGGGTTCCGCATGCGTTGGCTGGGCTTCGTCTTCTTCGGACCCGCCCAGCTCGAGGGTGACGCTGATCCACTTGAGAGGCTGAAGCACGAGAAACAGCGGCGCTATGCCGTTCGGGCAGCGCGGCGGAGGCTCGCTGAATGAGCACGACGTACGTGGGGTGAGTGACGGGACTCGAACCCGCGACATCCGCGACCACAACGCGGCGCTCTACCAGACTGAGCTACACCCACCACGGCCGTGAAGGCCGGAGGAAAGTCTAGCGGCGAGCCCCGCTGGCTCCGAATCGACTCAAGTGTGCGTCGCGTCCGGCTCGCTGTCGGTGGCCACGCTGAAGCGGCTGGAGATCTCTTTGGCCCTCGCCGAGTCGGGGCCGGGTTGCGGCACGAAGACCGCCGCTCGGTAGTAGGCCAGCTCGTTGATCGACTCGGTGATGTCGGCCAGCGCCCGGTGGCCACCGTGCTTGGACGGGGCCTGGAAGTAGGCCCTAGGGAACCAGCGGCGTGACAGCTCTTTGATCGACGACACGTCGATCATGCGGTAGTGCAGGAAGGCGTCGA
>JBDTTS010000358.1:0-2937 GCA_039930525.1 Actinomycetes bacterium
GATCCCAACGGATTCGTGTTTGGCGACCCTTTAGACGATCACCGAGGACCCAACCGACCGAATGGTAACCGGATGGCCACCAGACTCCCCGGCAAGTGGCGATTTCCTCACTCTGTTGCCGCGGCCCGATCCCGCGACCCCCCGGCACCTCCTCACCACAAATAAATGCGAATCAAGGACTTGCAGGCGTACCATTGCATTCTGCGAGTCCGGCACGGGGGTTGCGATGTGAGTGGCCGTCGTCTCGCAGAAGCACGTCGCTGTAAAGAGGAGGTCACGGTCATGGAACGCACGGCGCGGGTCAACGGAGCAGCTCTGGCGGGGATGATGATGGTCGCGATGGTGGCGGCCCCCAGCGTCGGCGAAGCCAACGACGCGGTCACCTTGGAGAAGGCTGCCTACGGTCCGTACGGTGCGCAGTCGCTGGTTGTCGCCAACAGTGCTGGCTCCTGGCGGCAGCTGATGGCCGAGCTGGAAGCGGCCGGCGCCCTGGCCATCACGCCCGCCCCCGAGCCTCCGACTGACGTCGACTGGTCGCACGAGGTGGTCGTGCTGGTCGCCGCGGGCCCCACGGGATACGACGTCGAGGTCGAGGTCACCCGGCTGAGCAACGGCCGGACGAAGGTGGAGCCGAAGTACACTCGGCTGGGCAACGACGGTGGCGAGTCCCTGCCGTATCACCTGGTCAAGCTGCCGAAGACGGCGTACCTGGCCGACGTGGTGGCGATCGGTAACGACGTCGCGACGCTGCTGCCGATGGTCGGCGACATGCCGCTGCCCGCCGGACCCACGACCTGGGGCCAGCTGAAGGCGGCCTACCGGTAGACCGATCCCTGCAGCGAAAACTGAACGGGGCGCTCTCGCGAAGAGGGCGCCCCGTTCGTGTGACTGGTTCCACGGCCAGCTCGGCCGGGTGCGTCTAGTGCGAGATGCGGACGAATTTCCGGCTGTCGCTGCGGTCGCCGACCATCAGCTTCGCGAAGTAGACGCCCGCGGGCGCGAGGACTCCACCGTCATCCCGGCCATCCCACGCAATCCGCTGCGGCCCGACCTTGGCGATCCCCGGCAGGGTGCGCACGCGACGGCCACTCGCATCGATGAGTTGGACCTCGGTGCGCCGCCCGGCGTCGCCCAGGTCCTCGGCGCGAATCGAGAACTCGAACGTGGTGCTGGCGATGCTCGGGTTGGGGAACGGTGCGGCGAAGTGGAAGGCCGCGAAGATCGCGTCGTCGACACCGACCGCGCCGCTCGTCGTCAGCTTTAGCTTGCCGTTTCCCCAGATCGAATTCGGCGTCGTCCCGGTGAAGCTGTCCTTCAAGGACCTCGAGGCGAGGATCAGCTTGGCCATCTGGACGGACAGGTTCCGGTTCGCGGTCTTGTGGACCTGCAGCTCGAGCGCCATCGCGCCGGCGACGTGCGCGGCCGCGACGCTGGTGCCCGTGCGGATCATGTGCACGCTGTCGGGCAGGATGAGCGTGCCGCTGACCGAGCCCCAGGCCGAGCGGCTCGAGCCGATCGCCTGGCCCGGCGCGGTGATGTCGGGCATGAGGCGGCTGTCGCGGCGGTAGCCGCGGCCCGAGAACGAGGCGATGGCATTGATCACGGGAGCGCCGCTCAGGCCGTAGGTCGTGCCGTTGGCGCCGATCCACGTGGTTCGGAACGTGTAGGCGCCGACCGAGATCGCCGAGTCGGCCGTCGCGGGCGTGATCGCCGTGCGGTCCGGGTCGACGCCGCCCGTGAATGCCGGGACGCCGCCGTTGAGGAAGTAGTCGCCGGCCCAGAAGTCGATGTCGCCGGTGCCGCTGACGGATGTCGCCGTGATCGTGTAGACCCCGGCGCTCAGCGCGGCCGACGTGGCGCTCTTGCGGATGATGATCGTCAGCTGGCGATCGCCCTGGGAGTTGGATGTCCGGCCGTTCGAGATGTAGAACCCGGCGTTCGCCGTCTCGGCGTTGAGGTAGTTCCCGAGGGTGACCGGGCCGACCGTCGCTCCGCTCGGCGTCTTGATCGTGATCGAGAAGTTGTTCGAGGACTCGTACCAGGAGTCGATGTCCATGCTCAGGTCGCCCGTCTGGTTGAACGTGGGCAGCGTGAGCGTGACCACTCCCGGCGTTCCTGTCCGCGGCGTCGCCCGGGCATGAAGGTTCGATGCGCCGTAGTTGCCCATCGCGTTGACGACCAGGCGATTCGGCCCGTTCGTCGTGACCAGGCTGCTGATCATGATCTCGGAGGGGTCCGTGCCATCGTGCGGGCCGGTCCGCCGGCCCGAGGCGATCAGGCACACAGCCGGCTTGCCCAAGGCCTGCGCCTTCTGGAAGACGTACTTCACGCCGTCGGCGAAATACGTGTCGTACATGATCGCGTTGACGACGATGAGATCGGCTTCAGGAGCCATCCCGACATAGCGGAACGCCGCGAGCGCAGGGATCGTGCCCCGCCCGTTGCCGGCGGCAACGCCGGCGATGAACGTGCCGTGACCATTGCCGTCGGTCTGGGTGCAGGTCCCGGCGTTGATCTGCGCCGACGTCCACTCGGTGCCGTAGGTGAAACCGGTCGGCGGGGTCGAGTTCTTCGACTGGTCCCAGATGTTGAGGATACGGGTCGTGCCGTCGGCCTTCTTGAAGTCCTTGTGCCGGAAGTCGATTCCCGTATCGATGATGCCGACGATGACGCCCTTGCCGGTCGAGCCGGTGAACGTTCCCGTGGGCGAGACGGTCCAGTAGGAGTTCGCCCCGGTGGCCGGAACGCTGGCGATGGTCTGAGGCTCGACCCGCTGGGCCAGCTGCGCGCTCTGGAGTCCCTGCGACTCGAGGAAGCGGCCGAGCGCGACGGCGGGAACACGCACCGTCCGGTAAGCGCTCTCGCTGCTCACCACGCCGCCACCGAGGGCGATGACGAGGTTCTCGTCGACGTCCCCACTGACGAACATGCTGACCA
>JBDTTS010000359.1:0-2936 GCA_039930525.1 Actinomycetes bacterium
GGGCTGCTGAGGCAAAGCCCAGCCATGTGTGCCGGTTTCCGGCCCAGCACCAGCCGACCTTCGGAGCGTTGCGGGTGGCGGCCCCGTCCCGCCATGTCATCGCCCCGACTGAGGCCAGTCAAGGCATAGAGAGCTGGATCAGGTGGCTCGGCCTGGGCAATCGGTTCGAATCGGTCCACGTCGGCCATGTCGGTGACGATGAATCCGGGTTTGTCTTCGCGCCTCATCAGCGGGGCGAGCGCAGAGGCCGGGGCGCGCGTCTAATTAATCACCAGCAGGGCATCGGCGTCGTCGAAGCTTTCAGCTGCCCTGCGAATCTGAGCGGCTGTAAGGCCAGTGAGTTCATGCAATCCCAACGCGATCAGCGTTGCTGCTTGATTTGCCACGGACGGCAACCGAACTTCACTCTCGGGCACTCACGACTCCCCATTGAGACATCATCGGGTCACTCTGGTTTCATTCTGGCTTCACTCTGGCGACCAACTCCGCCACTCACCAGTAGATTCCCGCACGGCCAGGTGACCGATACCCGAGTCAACCGCGCCGACGGCACTTCACGCGCTTCGCGCCATCCAATGTTGTCAGTGGCGCGTGGCAAGGTGCAGATATGAACCTCCCGTCGATCGCCGCGCACGAGCTTGATGATGCTGCGTTGCGCGACCGGCTCATCGAACTCGAGCAGATTCGCAATCAGGCCGAGGCTCAGCAGGCGAGCGTCATGGTCGAGATGCATCACCGCGCCGAAGCTGAAGATGCCGCCCGTGACGCCGCCCTGAGCCCAGCAGCCCGCACACTGACTCCCGACCATGGCGGTCAACTGATCGAGTTCGTTGGCGACGAGATTGCGGTCCTGCTGACGTGCACTCGGATGGCCGCCACCCACCGCCTCGACACCGCGCTCGACGCGGCGACTCTCCCGGCTGTAGTGAAGGCCTGGAACTCTGGCGCCATCGACGCGCGTAAGACCTCCGTGATCACCGGCGGCCTACGCGACGTCGATCCCGCGTTCGTCGACACCCTTGCCGGCCAAGCCACCGACTACGCCACGAGTCATACGGCTCCCCAGACCCGCAGCTGGCTGGCCAGAAGGGTGCTCTCCGCAGACCCTGCCATGGCCGAGATCCGCAGATCTCGCGCGATCGAGGGTCGCCACGTCACTCTCACACCGCTCGCCGACGGCATGGCCGAACTCACCGCGCGGCTCCCAGGCGTCCAAGCCCGCCGGGCCTACGACGCCATCAACGCCCTGGCGCGCTCGACGCGCCCCGGCCCAGGCGCTGAGGCTGCTCGCACGAGCATCCGCACGGCTGACCAGCGCACGGCCGACCAACTCCGAGCCGACGCCCTCATAGATCTTCTGACCGGACACGCCGACCCACCGCAGGTCACGGTCCAGGTCGTCGTCCCCGCCGACACGCTGGCTGGTGACTCCGACGGGCCGGGCGAGATCGCCGGCCTCGGGCCCATCACCGGACATGCCACTCGCACGCTGATCGCGGCCAGCAAGCACGTCACATATCGAACCCTGGTCGCGGACCCCGACACCGGCACCCTCATCGATCGCCCCGCTTCCCTCGTCGATCCCCCCGCTTCCACTGACCCAGACGCGGTTCCGGGCACCGACCGCTACCGGCCCTCCGCAGCGCTCAGCCGCGACATCCGGCAGCGCGACCACACCTGTCGATTCCCGGGCTGCCGACGACCTTCCGGGACCACTACATCCGGCACTGATCTCGACCACGTCATTCCCTGGCCCGCCGGGGCCACCAGTTGGGGCAACCTCGTCGTCCTTTGCCGTCACCACCACCGCCTCAAACACTCGGCAGGCTGGCGTGCCCTGCTAGATCGTGACGGCGTCCTCACCTGGTCGACACCCACCGGCCGCACGATCACCACGCACCCCTGGCACTACCTCGACCCGCCCGACACCAGTTAATGCATTCGCCTTACCAAGCGCGATCGGCGGATCCGTTCACCACGTCGCACGAAGTCGCGCGGCAATATATGTGTGGCCGCAGCCAACGCTTGGTATGCCCGTCCCTCGACCGAGATCGTCTTCCCCCGGTGAAGGTCGTCCATGGCGCGTGTCACGACGGCGTCAACCTCACGCCACCAAGTGTCGTTCGAGCGATTGACGTCGATGCCAGCTCGTTGGTGAAACTCCGTTCTGACGAACCCTGGGCACAGGGCAAGCGCCCGGACGCCGGTGCCCTCAAGCTCGGTCGCGAGGCTTTGAGTAAACGAGGTGACCCACGTCTTCGCAGCGCTGTACGTGCCGAACGGCAGGAAACTCGCGATGCTCGACACGTTGATGACCGCGCCGTGACCGCGCTCGACCATGCCGGGCAGCGCAGCGTGCGACAGCCGCATCACGGCAGTCACCATGACGTCGATCTGTGCCTGCTCGGACTCGACGTCGCCACCGACAAAGTCTTGGTTGGCGCTGAACCCCGCGTTGTTGACGAGCACCTCGATAGGACACCCGTCGTCATGAACTCGCTCCTCCACTGCACGCCGCTGCTGCGCGTCGCTCAGATCTGCGGCCAGCACCTCGACCTGCACGCCCGTCACGGCGATCCGCTGGGCGGTTGCGTCAAGACGTTGCCGGTCCCTGGCCACCAGCACCAGGTCGTAGCCGTCTGAGGCGAGCTGATTGACGAACCCAAGGCCGATGCCCGAGGTGGCTCCAGTCACCAGTGCAGTGCTCATCTGAACACCCTGGCACGATCGGGGCATGACGACGAATGCGCGCGCCCGCGACCTCGGTATCACGTTCGACGGCGACTCCGGACCCCATAACGCCATCACCGACGTACCCGGCGTCGAGGTGGGTTTCACCACGCTCATCGACGGCGATGGGGCTCACGCGGTGCGCACCGGGGTCACTGCGATTCTTCCTAGGGGGCGGGACGGGGTGGGTGACCCGTGTCATGCCG
>JBDTTS010000360.1:0-2910 GCA_039930525.1 Actinomycetes bacterium
AGCTCGTGCTGGGTTTGGTCAGCGGCGTCCTGCGGAGACACCATGATCCGTTCTGCACTGACGGCCACCCCGTCGACTGACTCTGGCCAGCCCAGCCCTCCGAGCAGGTCGTCGAGGTCAGAGTGAGTGGGAAGGTCGTCTTGCTCGATAGTTGTCCAGGGGCTCTCGTCGGCGGTGCCGCTGAGTTGAGCCGCCAGACCCGGCTCACGCTCCAGCAGCTGGTGGGTCTGGGCAATCGCAAATAGGCGCGTTGGCTGGTTCCAACCCCCCATGGCGACGTGGATATCAAGGTCGCGCGTTGTGCGTTCGAGCGTCGTCGGGATCACCGTGTCATCGTGGCACGTAGCCCCACGATGCGCGGAGTTACCCGAGGCACAGTTAGTGTGATGGGGTGAGTTTTGACGCGCCTCCGCCGCCAGCCCCGCCTCAGGGACCGCCTCCATCCCGCCAGACGCGCGGTCCCCGCCGTCGGGGTGCTCTGCTGCCGACCCTGGCGATATTGGCGTTGCTGTTGGTGGGGTTCGCCCTCTTCGCCGGCTACTACACCGACTGGCTCTGGTACCAGGCAGCTGGCTACACCGGGGTCTACACGACCCAACTTGTGGTGCGCTTGGCCCTCTTCGTCACGTTCTTCCTGATCGCCTCAGGCGCAGTGGTTCTAAACGGCTATCTGGCCTACCGCCACCGGCCGATCTTTCGGGCGATCTCGCTCGAGCAGCAGAGTCTTGATCGTTACCGGCTTGCCATCGATCCCTTCCGTCGGATCTTGCTTCTCGCCTTCGCCGGTTTGGTGGGATTCTTCTTCGGTGCCGCAGCAATGGCTGAGTGGCGCGTTGTGCTGGCATGGATCAACCGCACGACGTTTGGCCAGGTCGACCCCCAGTTCGGCCTAGACATCTCGTTCTACGTCTTCTCGCTGCCGTGGTGGAGATTCTTGGTCGATACGGCCATGGTCGTCGTGATTTTGAGTGGACTGGTCACCGCGGCGGTCCACTATCTGTATGGCGGAATCAGTCCATCCATTCCAGGCGAGCGCACCACACGTGCCGCGCGCGTGCAGTTGTCGATTCTCATCGGGCTCTTCGTCCTTCTGAAGGCGGTCGCGTATTGGCTCGATCGCTACGAGCTCGTGATCACTCCCAACTCACTGTTCACGGGTGCGGGCTACACCGACGTCAATGCCTTGATCCCGGCAAAGACAATCCTTACTTTCGTAGCGCTCATCTGCGCCGCCCTGTTCTTCGTCAATATCTTCCGGCGTACTTGGCGACTCGCCGTGCTGAGTCTGGGGCTGTTGGTACTGAGCGCGGTCGCCATTGGCTGGATCTATCCCAGCATCGTTCAGCAGCTTCAGGTGAATCCGACCGAGGACGTCAAAGAGGCGCCGTACATCGAGCGCAACATCCAGGCGACTCGCGATGCGTACACCCTGGAGGGCATCGAGGTCGACGAGTATGTCCCTGCCGAAGACCCCGATGCCAAGGCCTTCAGCGAATCTCGGGGCACGCTCGAGAACGTTCGACTCATGGACCCCGCGAGGCTCACCGACACTTTCGACCAACTGCAGCAGGTCAAGGGTTTTTACACCTTCCAGGATCCGCTAGACATTGACCGCTACACGATTGATGGCAAGCAGGAAGGTGTCATCGTCTCGCCGCGCGAGATCGACCTCGCCGGGGTCCCGGCTGAGCAACGTAACTGGCTGAACGACCACCTCACCTACACCCACGGTTTCGGCCTTGTTGCCGCCTATGGCAACCGGGCGGCTGTCAACGGCGAACCAGACTTTGCCGAGTTCGATTTGCCTCCGCAGGGTGTTCTGGATATCGAGCAACCGCGGATCTACTTCGGCGAGAAGACACCTGACTACTCGATCGTCGGCGCGCCAGCGACGAGCGAGCCGCGCGAGCTTGACTTCCCTGACGACACGGCTGAGAACGGCCAGCGCTCATACACCTATACGGGCAAGGGCGGCGTCCCGATGGGCTCGTTCTTTAACCGACTCCTGTACGCATGGCGATTCCAGGAGACCAACATCCTGCTGTCCGACCGCATTAACGCGGACTCGCAGATCCTGTACGTGCGTGACCCGAGAGAACGCGTCGAACGCGCCGCTCCCTGGCTCACGCTCGACGCTGACCCATATGCAACGGTGATCGAAGGCCGCATCGTGTGGATCGTCGACGGATACACCACCACGGACGCCTACCCCTACTCGCAGCGACAGGAGTTCGGCGAAGTCACCACCGACTCGCTGACTACTCAGACCGGCGCAACGATCCTTCCGATTCGTGATCAGGTGAACTATCTCCGCAACTCGGTCAAGGCCACGGTCGACGCCTACGACGGCACGGTAACCCTCTACGCCTGGGATGAAGCGGATCCCTTGCTACAGACCTGGTCGAAGGTGTTCCCTGACACCGTTCAGCCGCGCAGCGAGATCAGTGACGAGTTGTTGGCGCACGTGCGCTACCCCGAGGATCTGTTCAAGGTGCAACGAGAAGTCTTTGCTCGGTATCACGTCACCGATCCTCAGGTGTTTTACACGTCGCAGGACGCATGGCAGGTTCCAATCGACCCGACGTCACCGAGCGCCGGCGATGTTGCCCAGCCGCCCTACTACCTGACGTTGCAGATGCCTGGTGTGGTGGAACCGCGGTATTCACTCACCACGACGTTTGCGCCGGTGAACCGCGAGACGCTGGCGTCGTTCATGGCCGTCAACAGCGATGCGGTGAGCTCGGAGTATGGCCGGATGCAGGTGTTGGCGCTGCCACGAAACACGACATTCCCTGGCCCGAGCCAGATGCAGAACATCATCGAGTCCAACCAGAATGTCGCCAATTCCCTGCTCTCACTACGACGCGGCGGAAGCACCGAAGTCGAGGTTGGCAACCTGCTGACGCTTCC
>JBDTTS010000361.1:0-2859 GCA_039930525.1 Actinomycetes bacterium
ACAATCGTTCCGTACGGGCTCGAGCTGACCGCGCTGCGCCGGATCCCGACGAGGGTCTTTGGCGTACTTATGAGTTTGCAGCCGGCCGCCGCCTCGATCTCGGGGCTCATCATCTTGAACCAGCGGCTCGGGGTGCATGAGCTCGTGGCACTTGGCATGGTAACGATTGCGAGCGCAGGCGTCACGCTGGCTAACAAGGGCGGCGCCGTTCCCAAGGAACCGCTGTGACCTCGGCGCGGCGCTGACGCTCCGGGGCTCGCCCGTGGTCGGTAGGCTGGGCGACTCCCACTTCAGGAATGGCGGACGAGAGCCCCGGTGACGTGCAGCGAGCGCCATGACGGCCAGTGAGGTCGATGCCGAGCAGCGGCATGTCGATATTCTCTACGCACGCCTGGATCTGTTGCGTGACCGCACCGACCGCGAACTACGTCGCGTCCGCCGGGCAGGGGCCAGTGGAACACCTCAGGCTCGGTCTGAGCGCGATGCATTCGCCACGCTCTACGAGGATCGACTCGTGCAGCTCACCGGTGTTGAGGAAAGGCTCTGTTTCGGACGCCTCGACATGTCTGACGGCAGCGTTCGGTACATCGGACGCCTCGGTCTTTTCGACGACGATCAGGCGCAGCTGCTCGTCGACTGGCGGGCGCCCGCGTCTCGCGACTTCTACCAGGCGACGTCGCTGCGACCGGGCGACGTGGTGCGTCGCCGGCACCTGGAAACCAAGGCGAGGAACGTGTCGGCCATCTACGACGACGTCCTCGACCTGGACACCTTCGAGGCTCGCCCCGATCTGATCTCGCAAACGTCGGAATCCACCAGCCTGACGACTGACGGTGCGCTGCTGGCCGCTCTGAACGCCCACCGCACCGGCCGGATGGGCGACATCGTCGCCACGATCCAGAGTGAGCAGGACGAAATCGTCCGGGCCTCTCTTCAAGGCATGCTCGTCGTCCAAGGTGGACCAGGAACTGGCAAGACCGCCGTTGCCCTTCACCGTGCGGCGTACCTGCTCTATACGTATCGCGATCGGCTCGAGTCGCGGGGCGTCCTGCTGGTGGGGCCGAGCCCGGTGTTCTTGCGGTACATCTCGCAGGTCCTCCCCTCCTTGGGCGAGACGGGAGTGGTGACGGCCACGTCGTCAGAGCTCTTTCCTGGCGTCTCGGTGACGGCGCGCGACAGTGAGCAGTCAGCAGAGCTCAAGGGCTCGCTGCGTATGAGGGGCGTCCTGGAGCGGGCTGTGCGGCAACGTGTGCGGATCCCCGACCGGGAGCGGCAGATGCAGGTCGAGGGGGTAAGTATTCCGCTGCGTCCACGCGTGATGCGGTCGGCCGCTGAATCGGCCAGACGCCACAGCCGCCCCCACAATGCTGCGCGTGCGGTCTTTGTCAGAAAGATGCTGCAGCACTTGGTCGACCTGTACTCGCACGCGACCGGTCACTCTCCAGACACCATCGACCGTGGTGACGCCGAGGCCGTGCTTCGCGAGTCCCGCGACGTGCGCCGTGAGCTCAACCTTGCTTGGCCTCCCCTTGCTGCCGAGCGGGTACTGGCCGACCTGTTCGCCAGCCCTGAACTGGTGTTTTCGGCGACGCCAGGATGGACCAATGACGATCGCGAGCTCTTGTTGCGTCGGCGCGGCGAGGGTTGGACCACAGCAGATGTTGCACTGCTCGATGAAGTCGCCGAACTGATCGGTGTCGATGATGACGACGTCGTGGCCGAGAGTCATCGCGAACGGCGGGTAGCGGCCGACGATTTGCGTCATGCCCGCGAGGTGCTTGAGTCGATGGGGGGTCCTGCCAGCCAGCTGGTGTCTGCCGAGGCGTTGGCGTCGAGATTCACTGAGTCCGGCGAGGTGTATACCGTGGCCGAGCGCGCCTTCGCAGACCGCACCTGGACGTACGGTCACGTGATTGTTGATGAGGCGCAAGAACTCAGTCCGATGATGTGGCGGTTGCTGCTCCGTCGATGCCCGACGAAGTCTTTTACCGTTGTCGGCGACATGGCGCAGGCTACGGGAGCAGCGGCGTCCCCTTCGTGGCAGAGCGCTCTCGCACCACACGTCGGGGCGGCGTGGACGCGTCGCGACTTGACTATCAACTACCGAACTCCCGCCAGGGTGATGGAACAGGCCACTGACATGCTCACTGCCGCCGGCTTCGCGACCACGGCTCCGACCTCGGTGCGCCAGGGACAGGAGCCACGCGCAGTCACGATCAACGGCCTCAGCGACGTGGCCCAGATCGTGGCCAGCGAGGTCGAGACGTTGGGTGACGGGAGGTTGGCGGTGATTGCGGCGCGGGCGCACCTGCCGGAGTTGGCCGAGGCCCTGGCTCCCTGGCTTTCTACTGAGCAAGAGGACCTGCAGTCCCGCGTGGTGCTGCTCTCGGGGGAGCGGGCAAAGGGTCTGGAGTTCGATGCCGTCGTCGTCGTCGAACCAGAGGCGATGGTGGCCGAGAGCCAGCACGGGCACCGTTCGCTCTTCGTCGCGCTCACCAGGCCTACCCAACGGCTGGTGCTGGCCCACAGCGGCGAGCTCCCGGTCGGGCTGACCCCAGCCGCTGCGAGTTAGGTATACCTAAGTAAGGTATACCTAACTTCGAGCCCTCCGGGTTTGACGGCTGGTACTGGGAGGTTCCATGCGCGCGGGAAGCCGCTTCGCGTCGATCGGGGCGTTGCTCGCGCCCCTCATGCTGGTCGCCACCCTGGCCGGGTGCTCGTCAGGCGACGAAACCGGAGGTGGCGACGCCGACCTCGTCGTGTACACCGGGCGCTCTGAGGAACAGATCGGTGACCTGATCGAGTCGTTCGAGACTGCCTCGGGCACCAGCGTTGACGTCCGATATGGGGACACTGCCG
>JBDTTS010000362.1:0-2848 GCA_039930525.1 Actinomycetes bacterium
CCGGACGTCGTTCACGATCCAGTAAGCACGGCCGCCCTTCATCTCACCGAGAAATCCTCCCTGCGGGGATTGTCCCATCACCACGGCGGTCACCATTAGATCAATGGACTCCGGGGCGAGAACTGAACTGATCGTTGGCCATTCTTTAGGGTCGGCCATTGACGCGTCACCGAGCGGAACACGCCGCCAGTCGCCGCCGAGTTCAGGCAGCCGCGCCACCAGGCCACCGGTCCCCCAGGAGATCTGGGTGGGGGACACATCGGTGCCGCTGACGCTGCTCACCACCAGGTCTGCGTCCACCCCCGCCATGTCGGCCGTCCACAGTTGTGCGCGTCCAGGTCCGCTACAGATGCACGCAAACCTCTGTCCAGTGGGCGACCACGCCATCCGCGTTTGCAGCACTTCCGCGTTAGCCTCGGACGATGGTGCGAGTTTGAACGTCTGCGGTGTAGCCACCCCCGTTGCCACATCGACGAGCCACACCCACTCGCGCCCACCCGGTTCGAGGTCGGTCTTGCCTGACGACACCAAGAGGAACTGGCCATTGGGCGACATCGCCACCGACGCGTCCGAACCGATCCCAGGGACGACGCCGCACACGTACCCCGCTCTGCACGACAAGCGCACCGTCGCACCGTCGCCGGTCGCGGCGTCGAGCACGACCACCTGCCCGTCAACGACGTACGCCGCTGACGCGAAGGACATGGTGTCGGCGGTCAGCCTCGGCAGTCCGATCGGCGCCGGTAGCTGGTCGGGAAGCCCGGCGACTTCGTCCGGTCGCGGCGCACCGTCGAGCCGCTCGGACGAGTTGACCACGACGAACCCCAAGACAACTGCGGCGGCGGCGAGCACTGCGCCACCAACAGCGAGTCGATTGCGACGGCGTTGACGGGCCCCACTCATCGCGCGCTCGGCCAGATCGAAGGGGACCTCCGAGTCAGCGGCCCCGTGGAACATGTCGCGCAGTTGCGTGCTCATGCATGCACCTCCTCGGTGCCGTTCTCGCTCGAGGACGCGCCAAAGGCGTCCGCCAGGTCTGGAGAGAGCTCACGTAGGCGCCGCAGCGCGTGGCGGGTCTGGCTCTTCACCGTGCTCGTCGAGCAGTGCATGGCCTGCGCGGTCTGCACCTCGGTGAGGTCTTCGTAGAAGCGCAGCACCAAGACCTGTCGCTGGCGATCGGTGAGCCGCGCAAGGGCGTCCCGCAGTAGAAGGCGCCGGTCAGCGTCGGCGAACGAGTCGGTGGGCAGCGCCGCGTCCGGAGGCTCTCCCGCAACCTCCGGCGCGCGGCGGTCGCGCCACCGCCACCGATCGATGACGACGTTGTAGAGCACCTGACGCACGTACGGCTCCGGGTTACCGTCACCGTTGATCGACGGCCACTTCAACGCCGCCTTCGTCAAGGCCTCCTGCAGGGCGTCCTCGGCATGGCCGACGTCCCGGGTCAGCAGGGACGCCGTACGCATCAACGCCGGACCACGCGCGTCGACGAACTCAGCGAATCCCGCATACCGGTCGGCCATGTCACCCCCTCTTGTCACCTGTGTATACGGCGTCGACCCCGCGTTTGGGTGGAACTCAGAGCGAAAGCAGCCCGTGGAATCCACAGCATGAGTACCGAGAATGTTCCACCCGTGCGGGTGAATGCGTCGTTCTTGGGAAGGAAAGGTGGGGGGAAGTCAAGAGCCGACAGGCGGTGCACATCTGCGTCCAAGAGAGCACTATTGCCAGTAGGCCGCCACCGTGGCGGGAGACAACAGCGGT
Source organism: Actinomycetes bacterium (assembly GCA_039930525.1). Taxonomy (GTDB): domain Bacteria; phylum Actinomycetota; class Actinomycetes; order JAHEKZ01; family JAHEKZ01; genus JAHEKZ01. The sequence goes on from JBDTTS010000362.1 coordinate 1,762, forward strand.
TGCGCCACAGCGGTTGCACCCCAGTTGACACGCACGAGCCCCGGGAGGGAGCGCCATGAGCGAGAGCACCTGGTTCATCGACCCCGAGGCCGGAGCAGTTTCGGCTGAGGACAGCGACAACTACGACGAGGCGTACGGGCCGGGCGACCCGCATCCCCAAGAAGGACGCCTGGTCGAAGACGACGAGGGTGTCCGCAGCGACACGACGTCTGAGGCCGTGGCACACGTGGCAGTGGGCGACACCGCGTGGAAGTCGGCTGAGGAGTCGGCGGTCCACGTCATCGACGAGAACGCCATGACCGATTCAGACCTGGTCGACCTCGACGCGCTGCCGGAAGACCCCGACGAGCGCTGATCGCGTCGCGAATCCAGGAGCGTGTGAGGTAGTGGTCGCTATAGCAACCACGAACTCACCCGGTGTTGCGCGTGGGCGACAGTGTGGCTAGGCGGGGCGGACCGAGTCGGCCTGCGGACCCTTCTGACCCTGCGAGATCTCGAACTCGACGCGCTGGCCGTCCTCGAGGGCGCGGAAGCCCTCCATCTGGATCTGGCTGTAGTGCACGTACACGTCAGGGCCTTCGTCGACGGCGATGAAGCCGTAGCCCTTTTCGGCGTTGAACCACTTAACCGTGCCCTGAGCCATTCGTCACTCCCCAGTTGTTCGCCGACGCCATAGTCGGCCGGCACACCGTACCCTGATGTCCGTAGCGCAGCCTACGCCCCCCTTCGACCCAAATCGCCCTTGCCTTGACCACTCCGGGGCGTGTCGTGGGCAGGTGTCCCCCATTCGGACGCCCCCACCGCGCGGGTCAGCCACCGGCGACGGCCGGGATGATCGAGATCGAGCTGCCGTCTGGGGTGGCCGTGGCCAGACCCTCGGCGAATCGGACGTCGTCATCGTTGACGTAGACGTTCACGAACCGGCGGATCGCCCCGTCGTCGTCGAGCACGCGGGCGCGCAGCCCCGGGTGGGCCACCTCGAGGGCGTCGATCACCTGCGTGAGCGAGCCACCTTCGGCGCTCACCTCAGCGGCGCCGCCGGTGTACGGACGCAGGATGGTCGGGATGCGGACAGAGACGCTCAACG
>JBDTTS010000363.1:0-2837 GCA_039930525.1 Actinomycetes bacterium
GTCCCGCCCTTCTGGACGCGTTGCATCGCTACATCGAGCGGTTGGCAGAAGAACCCGCCACCGAGTTCTTTTGCATATCCCTTGACCCCGATGATCCCGAGGTCGTGTGGTTGCACGAATGGTTCGTCGGCGAAGACGGAGTCGCGGCCCATCGATCGGCGCCGGCATTCGCCGACCTCATGGCTGAACTCAACTCGGTGCTGAGCTCGGCGCCCGGTGTCATGCGCTTCGTTCCCCTGCGGCTGCACCTGGCCGGGGGCCTCTGGGCGGATGAGCCGCTCTAGCGTCCGAAGGGCCGCACCACACGCGGCTTCAGAGGGACGCCATGGCCACCCATCGTTGAGCGTTTCACCTGGGGTCGCACCGACTCGAGCACCCGGCCGTGTCCTAGATAGATGGCCATGTGGGTGATCGAGCCTGTCGGGCCGTAGAAGACCAGATCTCCCCGTCGTCGTTCGTCGAGTGGCACCCGCTTCATCCCCGAGCCGTAGATGGCCGCCGCGGTGCCGAAGTCGCGGCGTTGATGGCGGTAGGTGTCGACCGCCGGTATGACTCGACCTCCCGCATACATCGCCTGCATGGCGAGCCCGGAGCAGTCGTAGCCGATCGGACCCGCACCACCCCAGATGTACGAACGACCCAGCTGCTTACGAGCCCACGAGATCATCGCCTCGATCCGCTTCTTTGAGCCAGTAGGTGCTGTCACGGCCGGCTGAACAGTGAAGCGGTCGATGCAGAAGGACTTGTTGAATCCGAGCGCTTTCCACGTCGGCCGGTTCACTTTGCCGGTGATCGGCAGATCGCGCCGCTTCTGAAAGGAGGCAACCGCTCGCATGGTGTCTGAGCCGTAGCGATCCAACTCATGGGTCGTTCCCAGCCGGCGCTGCACCATAGCCACCTTGACACCAGCCCAGGCGCGACCCAGCACGATGCACCCGGCGGCCCGGGGCACTTCGTCGGCCAGGTAGGGGTCGTTCTTGCCTGCGAAGACGGGGGACGACCCACCAGCGCTCATGGGGAGCGCCACCGCGAGCGCTACCAGGATGCTGACACCTCGCGTGCGCCACTTCGATCGACTCATCCACCTATCATCGGCCATCTCGTCCCAAGGTGGAGGACCGTGGCACGCTGACCCCCGTGACCCCACCCACCAGCGCCTATGCCAGCGACGCGATCGCCTCCATCGTCGACCCCCACTTCGACGCCGCGCTCGCGGCTCAACGCGCTCCTGGCCTGGTCTACGGCGTGATCGCCGATGGAGTGGTGGTTCACAGCCGAGGTATCGGCGTGCGAGCGCTTCCGGATGGTTCGGCCCCCGACAGCGACACGGTGTTTCGGATCGCCTCGATGACCAAGAGCTTCACGGCGGCGACCGTGCTGAGCCTGCGGGATGCCCAGCTGCTCAGCCTGGACGCGCCGGTTGCTGACCTTGTCCCCGAGCTCACGACGGAGACCGGGCACGGGCACGAACTCACGGTTCGGCACCTGCTCACGATGGGAGGCGGCTTCCTGACCGACGACCCTTGGGGGGACAGGCAGCAAGATCTGGGAGTCGCCGACTTTCGGCGGCTCTTGAGCGCCGGGGTGGAGCCCACCTGGCTGCCGGGCGAGCGTTTTGAGTACTCCAACTTGGGCTATGCCGTGCTCGGTCTGGTGATTGAGGCGGTGACCGGGGACTCCTATGCCGATGCGGTGCAGGCTCAAGTGCTCGGACCACTGGGCATGGAGGCGAGCGGATTCCGCGTCCCGACGTCGGCTGGTTCGGTAGCCGCCGGCTACGTGCGGCGATCGACCGGCTGGGCCGACGAGCCCATCGCTGCCTCGGGGGCGTTCTCTCCGATGGGTGGTCTACTGAGCTCGGTCAGCGATCTGGCCACGTGGGTGGGGCTCTTTCAGGCGCTCCACCGGGCCCCCGGGAATGGGTCAACAAAGGCGCTCACTGTCAGCGCCCAGTCACTGCGTGAGATGCAGGTGACCCAGCGTTTGGTGGCATCGACGGCGAGCAAGGAGCCAGGCGGCTCACCAGAGGTGACGGGCTACGGCTTCGGGCTTTTCGAGGACTTCCAGTCGTGGGGCCGAAGCGTCTACCACTCGGGCGGCTATCCGGGTTTCGGGTCGCACATGCGCTGGCACCCCGCCTCGGGGCTGGGAATTGTGGCCCTGGCCAACGGCACCTACGCCCCGATGTCGAAGGTGGGGCACGCGGCGCTGCGCGACCTGGTGGTTCAGCTTGGCGCCCCTGTTCGCCAGCCAGCGGTAAAGCTGCCGGGTCTGGTGCTGGCACAAAGAGCCACTACCGCATGGCTGGCAGCTGAGGACGCTGACGGTGCGGAATCTGACGTTCTGCGGGCGCTCTTTGCCGACAACGTCGACCAGGACGTTCCGTGGCCCGAGCGGGTGGCTGCCTGGCGGGCAATCCGGGAGTACGACGGGGTCTTGCGCTCGGTAGATGAGCCCACGACGCGTCCCTCGCCTGGGGCGCTGAGTTGGCACCTGGTCGGCGACACGACTGGAAACGGCTATCGCGCCGTGGTGATGGTGTCTCCTCACGACACTGGACTTGTGCAGTCGATCGAGGTCAAGGCGACTGACGACTTCGCGGGCGGGACACCCCCCACGACAGACCTGACGTGAGCGGCTTCACCACGATCGATGACCTCCGTGATAGCGTCACCGTTGGTTGTTGAATTTTTCCGTCGTCTCGTTTCTCCGAAACGCTCGCGGAATGACTCGCGGGCACTCTGTGTGCCGCAACCCCGAACCCGCAACCTGCGGGAGCGGCAGCATCAAGAGTTGGAGAGTTTCATGGCAGTAGGCAGCGTTAAGTGGTTCAACGC
>JBDTTS010000364.1:0-2833 GCA_039930525.1 Actinomycetes bacterium
ACATGGGGGGCAAGAAATGTAGTCGCCCCGCTGGCCACGCGGAGAAGAACCATCGATACAAATAGCGACGTCCCAAAGTGGCTTCCTGACCCCCCGTCTCACACCCGTCACCGCGCCGGGCTCAACCACGTCGACCGACGGATCCATAGCCACGAAATCGCTCCCTGACGCCACCATTGGGGCCGAACCAGCACCAGCTCCCTCCCCCTAGACTTGATCCGCCCCGATCCGGACCGATCGCGGCAGGCTCCAGCAGGTTTCCCACAAGGAATTCCGTACGTCCCGCCCCCGTAGCTCAGTGGATAGAGCAGCTGCCTTCTAAGCAGTTGGTCGCACGTTCGAATCGTGCCGGGGGCGCCAATGTGATTTGTCGGGACATCGGCAACAGCGGTGCCTGCGGTTGGGTCCGGATGTTGTTATTTCTTGGTGGGCCTGTGACCACCTCGACGCCTAGGTCAGTGGCAAGTGAAGAGATGGGCACGGTTCTCAGCCAGCTGAGCGCGAAAACCGTGACGATCTCTTCATTCACCGTCCGGCGGTGGACGCGCACGACCTCCCCACCCGGCGGCCCTCCTCGACCAGGCGTCACGCCGTGCGTGACCTTCGCGGCCGGGAGTCGGGACCAACGTCCCTGCCAGTTCCCGCCCCGTACGGTGATCCTGAACACGTCCCACGAGGAGGATCACCATGTCGAACCACCCTGCTGTCGTCGTAGGAGTTGATGGTTCAGAGCAGGCGTTTACCGCTGCCGCCTGGGCCCTGGACGTGGCCGCTCGCCGGCATGTGCCGCTCGACATCGTGCATAGCTGGTCGATCCCGCTGCCTCCGGTTGGCCTCGGACCAGCACCAGTTGGCCTGTCAGACGACCGGATCCGCGACGCCGCGCAGTCTGTCCTCGACGACGCCGTGGCGCGTCTGCAAGCAACGGCCCCAGACGTCACCATCCATGGTTCGCTCTACCCCGGGACACCCGCAGCTGCTCTGCTGGACGCCGCCGAAACGGCCACCCTCGTCGTAGTCGGAAGCTCTGGCCTCGACCGCGTCACCGAGTTCATCCTGGGCTCTGTCACCCAGCAGGTGGTAACACACGCCGACTGCCCGGTAGCTGTCGTCCCGTCGGCTGAGGCCGAAGAGCCTGGCCTCGAGGCAGGGCGCGTCGTCGTCGGCATCGATGGCTCTGAACTGTCCGTGGACGCCACGCGCATCGCGTTCGCGGAGGCGTCCATGCGACACGCGGGGCTGACCCTTCTGCACGTGTGGAACGCTCCCGAGTACGACACCGCGGGCATCGTCATGCCCGACACGCTGCTGCTTGAGGAAGCTCACACCGATGAGTTGCGTGCAATGGCCGAGACGGTGGCCGGCCTCGGCGAGAGGTACCCAGATGTCCAGGTCGAACAGCGGCTGCGTAAGGGGCGTCCAGCCAAGGTGCTCGCCGAGGCATCACACGGTGCCGCACTCGTCGTAGTCGGTTCGCGCGGTCACGGCGGTTTCAAGAGCATGCTGCTCGGCTCAACCAGCCGGTCGCTGCTGCACCACGCCACGTGCCCAGTGCTCATCGTACGACCGGGGACGGCACCGTCATGATCGCCTCGACGGCGAATCTGACGCCGACTCTGCTCCGGCAACTAGTAGCAGCTGCCGTCGCTGCTCCGTCGGTGCATAACACTCAGCCCTGGCTCTTCCGCATCGACGGCGACCAGATCCACCTCTTCGCCGATCCTTCGCGCCAGTTGCACGCACAAGACCCCGATGGTCGCGCCATGTTGATGTCGTGCGGCGCGGCTCTGCTCAATCTGCGCCTGGCAGCGGAGCACTTTGGCCGCACGAGCACCGTCACGATGACGCCGAGCGGCGACTCACACCACCTTGCGTCGGTCGACCTGCACGGTGCAGTCTCGCCGAGCGCAATGGTCGACGAGTTGTTCGCTGCGATCCCCCACCGGCACACGAACCGAAACCCCTACGAGGATCGGCCCGTCCCTCCGGCTGTTCTCGAAGCCCTCTCTGAGGCTGCCAGCCAAGAGGGCGCCATCTTGTACCCCGTGACCGAGCCTGGCGAGCGACGTCGACTCGTCGACCTCATCCACGACGCTGACGCCACCGCCGACCCAAGCGTCGTCGCCGAGACCAAGAACTGGACGGGAGTCTCTCCGCACCGGCCCGACGGCGTCCCCGCCGAGTCCCTCGGACCCATTCCAAAGAGCCCGGCAACACCGCACCGCGACCTGGCCCCAGGACGCGTGATCTCAGGTCGCGGGTTTGCCGTCTTCGAGAACGACCCCACGCTGGCCGTCCTCACCACCGGCCACGACGACCCGGCTGGCTGGATCGCCGCCGGGCAGGCCCTGCAGCGCGTCTTACTGGTCGCCACTGTCGAGGGACTGGTCGCCACCTATGCCAATCAGGCCCTGGAAGCACCGGGTCTTCGGTGGCTCGTTCGCGACCCAGACCAGCCGATCGGCTTTCCACAGATGCTCTTCCGCATTGGGTTCGCACCGGCAGCGCCGGCCACACCGCGGCGTCCCGTCGAAGACGTCATCGTCGACGCCTAACGGCACCGTCGGCCCGGCCCGCTAACCTTCGGGCCATGAGTACCACGCACATGGTGTGGGTCGACTGCGAGATGACCGGTCTCGACCTCGTCCACGACGCCTTGATCGAGTTGGCTGTGCTCGTCACCGACGACGAGCTCAACATCCTCGGCGACGGCGTCGACGTCGTCATTAAGCCCCCTGACGCCGCGCTCGCGCAGATGGACGACTTCGTGCGCAACATGCACACGAAGTCGGGGCTGCTCGAAGAGTTGGCCAGTGGCATCACCTTGGCCGAC
>JBDTTS010000365.1:0-2832 GCA_039930525.1 Actinomycetes bacterium
ACGGCTACGGTGAGTGCCTCCACCAGGCCGACCGGTGAGCTCATCACGCCGGGTGGCGAGCCAGTGGTCCAGTTCCGCGGCAGGCACAGGTCTGGACATGAAGAAACCCTGCGCCTGGTCGCAACCCAGGCGGGCCAGCTCGGTGTAGGCCACCTGGGTCTCGACGCCTTCGGCGACCATTCGCAGACCCAGGCTGTGGGCCAGACCGATGGTCGAAGCGACCAGGGCGGCGGCGCGGGCGTCGTCGGCCATGGGGAAGACGAAGGACCGGTCGAGCTTGAGCTCGTCGATAGGCAGATCGCGAAGGTAGCTCAGCGAGCTGTAACCGGTGCCGAAGTCGTCGACCGAGATCTGGACACCATTGTTCCGAAGCCGGGTCAGGATCGAGCGGGCCCGGTCGCGGTCGGCCATCAAGAACTCCTCGGTGATCTCTAGCTGCAGGGAGTGCGGCGGGACACCTCGGGCGGCGAGCATGGCGATGACCTGATCGGGCAGGTAGGCGTCGACAAGGGAGCTTGCCGAGAGGTTGACCGCCACGGTCAGCTGCTGACCCTGAGCCTGCCAGACCCCGACTTGGTCCAACGCCATCTCCAGCACGAGCCTGGTCAATGGGCGCATCAGCCCGGACTCCTCCACCAGAGCGAGGAAGTCGTCGGGGTAGAGCAAGCCACGAGTCGGGTGGTCCCAGCGCACGAGCGCCTCGACGCTGTGCACCTCGCCGGTGTCCAGGTCGACCTTGGGCTGGTAGTGGAGAACCAGCTGATCGGTCACCAGTGCGGTGCGCAGCTCCTCTGCAGTCTGCAGCCGCGCGGCCCCGTCGGTGTTGTCACCACTTCCAAAGACGTGGACGCCGTCACCCGAGGTCTTGGCCTTGTCCATGGCGATATCGGCCTTGCGAAGCAGTGCGCTCAGGTCCGAGCCGTCGTCTGGGAACAGTGCGATGCCGATACAGACCCCGCTGTGCAGCGCCACGCCGTCCAGGACGAACCTCTCGGACAGTGCGGCGTGCAACTTGGCAGCCGCAACTTTGGCCTCCTCAAGGCCGGCGTCCTCCAGCAGGACCGCGAACTCATCACCACCCAGTCGCGCCAACAGGTCCGAGGAAAGCAGGTGCCCCCTCAGCCGGGAGCTGACCTGAACCAGCATCTGGTCACCGACGTGGTGGCCCAGGCTGAGGTTGACCTCCTTGAACTTGTTGAGGTCCAGCAGCAGCAACGCCCGCCGGCGACTCTGATCCACCATTCTCGCGTGGACCTCCGCGGACAGGCCCCGCCGGTTCGGCAGCCCCGTCAGAGGGTCGGTGTTCGCCTCCCGACGACGCAGGTCGGCCATCCGCGCCACCTGGCCAAACGCGACGTGAGTCCGGGCCGCGGCTGCGAGCAGCGTGGTCCCGGTCAGGGCCACAGCCAGAGTGGACAACGGTGACCAGGTGCCTGCGACAAGCACCCCCAGCGCGGCGGCAGTGGCCACCAGCGGCACCATCAGAGCCGTCGAACGGGTCTCGCTGGTCTCAGCCCGCGCCACCGACCCGACACGTCGTCCAGCGCCGTCAACCCACATCGCCACCAGGGCGAGCCCGATCGCCCATCCAGCATCCAGCGGCGTACCCACCACGAAGGTGTCCTTTGTCACCCGAAGTGAGTGTGCGGCGTCCACAGCGGCAAAGATCAGCAGACCGGGGATCAGCAGACTCCACCGGCGACCAAGGCTCACGCCACCCAGGGCGGCAATCCCGGCGACTGCAGCAACGAGCAGAAAGTCGAAGAAGGGGAAGGCAAGTGCCACGAAGGTTGCCAGCGATGGCGAACCCTCAAGGCGGGCGTCCAGCACTGGGCGGAGCACGACCGCCACCACGGCCGCCGCGCCGAGCGAAGCCACTGCGCAGTCCCACCACGCCGACCACGCCATCCCCCGCAGGTGGCGGCGTATGCCCACGGCCACCGCTGCCAATATCAGCGGGTAGAACAACAAGAAGCCCAGTTCCGCAGGTGAGGGGAACGGCAGGGGCATCCTCAGGGCCCGAGACCCGACGTGCAGGGTGAGGCCGATATCGAACGAGGTCACCGCAGCTGCAGCGAGCAGGACATCCCAGCGCCGGAACCCGACTCGCCCAACGGTCAGCCAGCACACCCCAGCGGGCACCCACATGACCAGCAGCCCGAACCAGTACCACTGGTCCAGCACGGGGCTCACACCCTCGCCGTAAAGGGCCAGACCCACCGCGAAGGCGACCGCGAGCAGGCACATCGCCCACACCAGGCCCCGACGGAAGGTCATCCGGGAACTCAACCGAACGTCATGTCCCCAGGAAATGGGCGGATAAGCGTGGTCGTCACTTGCCAACGTCGGCGTGCACAAAAGCGGTCTCCGGCGACCTCGGGTGACTGAGGGGTTCTTGCCGAAGATCTCTTGGGGTCACGAGGCGAGTCCACTACGCAAAGCGCCGATAGGCTCATTCCCGGCCCCTGCCTCCTAGCTCCCCACGAAGCCGCCCTGCCGGCCCTTGAACAAGAAATATCCAACTTTCGTAATGGTATGCCTGCCCTCTGACGTGACGGTGATGTTTTCCAAATCTCACGTGGGATATCTCGGCGTTGTCCCACCCGGCGAGCCTCACCAGCTACGGCCAGGGCTGAAGCGTTATTACATGCCCTCCAGGTGAGGACCGTGTAGCTGTGGAAGAGACTTGGACGCATGGCTATGGACTTGACAAATACCGTTCAGGCCATGTCCATGCGTGGTGAACAACCACGGCCAGAAGGAGGGCTTCTACGACGCTGCCGAGGATGAAGTAGCTCCAGTCGCCGATGGCGCTGCCGACGATAGTGATGG
>JBDTTS010000366.1:0-2825 GCA_039930525.1 Actinomycetes bacterium
TTAAGCACGCCGCCAGCGTTCGTCCTGAGCCAGGATCAAACTCTCCGTGAAAAACATTGAGTTTCTGCCCGAGGGCAGTGATCCCGCGATCATCTCCGAAGAGGTGATCGGTTCTCATTTTTCTTGCCGACTTGCTTGCTCGCATCCGCCAGACGGGGTCTGACGTTGCGAGCGCCAAATGATTGGCATCGCTGTTTGACACACTGTTGAGTTCTCAAGGTTCGAGCGCGCACCGAAATAAGCCGTCTCCGGCCGTTTTCAGGGCAACCACGTCAGGCTAGCACGTCTGACGTATCAGTCCAAATCGGTTGATCGTGCTTCCGCACCTTCGTCGCTTACCCCTTGCAGGGTCTCGATTCGACGGCGCGGACCGCGAACGCTAGCACGTGCTGTGCTAGCTCCCCCAAGGGGGTCGGACCGTTCTTGCAGACCATCGCAGATGGTCGTTGTCACCTCATGCTGAGCCCCGCACCAAGTGCGTGGATCAGAGTCGGAGTGCCCTCGCTGACCGGCCGTATTGTCCGTTCCTCGTTGAGGGCGTGGCAGACACTATTGGGCGTGCGAGTCCCTGGTCAAATCGAGGCTGAATGGGCCAGTTGAGGCTGTGACAGGCTGGTGCAAACGGGGGACTTGAACCACGGTGCTGGAGCCCTTTGGCGACAGCCCACGGACAGATGGAGACCGATGATCCGGGACACGATGAGGGCTGCGCAGACGCCGTCACCACCAGCTGCCGACCTTCACGATGTCATTCGGGTGCGGGGTGCGAGCGTCAACAACCTCAAGAACGTCAGCGTCGACATCGCGAAACGTCGCCTGACGGTGTTCACCGGAGTCTCAGGCTCGGGGAAGAGCTCGTTGGTCTTCGGGACGATCGCCGCTGAGTCACAACGCCTGATCAACGAGACCTACAGCGCCTTTGTGCAAGGCTTCATGACGACCCAATCTCGTCCCGAGGTCGACGTGCTGGAGGGGCTAACTACCGCCATCATCGTTGATCAGGAACGACTGGGTTCGCACCCTCGGTCCACCGTCGGCACCGTCACCGATGCGAACGCCATGCTGCGCATCATCTTCAGCAGACTAGGTAAGCCGCACGTTGGACCCCCGAACGCATACTCCTTCAATGTTCCCTCGGTCAAGGCCAGCGGTGCCATAACGGTCGACCGCGGTGCGGGTAAAACACAGACCAAGAAGGCGAGTTTCCACCGACTCGGTGGAATGTGCCCACGATGCGAGGGCCGAGGGTCGGTCACCGACTTCGACCTGTCCGCTTTGTACGACGCCGACAAGTCGCTCAACGAAGGGGCCCTGACGATTCCGGGCTACAGCATGGAGGGCTGGTATGGCCGAATCTTCCGCGGCTGCGGCTTCTTCGATCCCGACAAACCGATCAGCAAGTACGGCAAAAAGGAAAAGCATGATCTGCTCTACCGCGAGCCCACCAAGATCCAGGTCGATGGAATCAATCTGACGTACACGGGTCTGATCCCCCAGATTCAGAAGTCGTTCCTCACCAAGGACCAGGAGGCGATGCAGCCGCACATCCGGGCCTTCGTGGATCGAGCGATCACCTTCACCACCTGCCCTGACTGCGCGGGCACTCGACTCAGCCAGCAGGCACGGTCGTCGAAAATCGCGGGTATCAACATTGCCGACGCCTGCGCAATGCAGATCAGCGATCTCGCCGCTTGGGTGCGTGACGTCGATGAGCCGTTGGTCGCCCCCCTGCTGACCGCTCTCGGCGAGACGCTGGACTCGTTCGGCGACATTGGCTTGGGCTATCTCGCGCTCGACCGCCCGTCGGGAACCCTGTCGGGCGGCGAGGCACAACGCACCAAGATGATCCGTCACCTCAGCTCATCACTCACCGACGTCACCTATGTCTTCGACGAGCCAAGCATCGGGCTCCATCCGCACGACATCCAGCGGATGAACGGACTGCTCGTGCAACTGCGCGACAAGGGAAACACCGTCCTTCTCGTCGAGCACAAACCTGAGGCAATCGCGATCGCCGACCAGGTCGTCGACCTCGGTCCGGGAGCGGGCTCAGCTGGTGGTGAGGTGGTGTTCCAAGGTCTGCTTGAGGAGCTTCGGGGCAGCGAAACGATCACCGGGCGACACCTCGACGATCACACCGCTCTTAAGGAACCCGTTCGCACCTCGTCCGACGTCTTGAAGATTCGAGGCGCAGCCACGAACAACCTGCAAGATGTTGATGTCGACATCCCGCTCGGGGTCCTTGTCGTCGTGACTGGGGTCGCCGGGTCCGGCAAGAGCTCACTCGTGCACGGCTCGCTCCCCCAGGCGGCGGCTGGCATGGGCGTGGTGTCGATGGACCAAAGTCCGATTCGAGGATCACGCCGGAGCAACCCAGCGACTTACACCAAGCTGCTCGATCCGATTCGCAAAGCGTTCGCGAAGGCCAACGGCGTCAAGCCGGCGCTGTTCAGCGCCAACTCAGAGGGAGCGTGTCCCGCCTGCAACGGCACGGGAGTGATCTACACCGACTTGGTGATGATGGCCGGGGTCGCCACTACCTGTGAGGAGTGCGAGGGACGACGGTTCCAAATCGCCGTGCTCGAGTACTCGTTGGGGGGCAAGAACATCAACGAAGTCCTGTCAATGTCGGTCGATGACGCCGCCCACTTCTTCGGTGCCGCCGACGCACACACACCAGCCGCACACAAGATCCTCGCCAGGCTTGCCGACGTTGGACTGGGCTATCTCAGCCTCGGACAGCCCCTCACGACGCTCTCGGGCGGCGAACGGCAGCGGCTCAAACTGGCCACCCAGATGGCGGTCAAGGGCGGCGTCTACATCCT
>JBDTTS010000367.1:0-2824 GCA_039930525.1 Actinomycetes bacterium
TCTGCTCCCCACCCACCCGCACCCGAGACACCAAACCCCGCAAAGACCCAATCGTCTCGTCCAACGCCACCGCCAACTCATCCAACTCCTCGGCGCTACCCTCCCCACCAGAACCCACCGCCACACCCACCGACAAATCACCACGCGCCGTCTGCACGAGTACCTGTGAGATCTGCTCCACCTGGCGACTGACTTGCGCCTCCATCTGCTCCGCGGTGAACCGCTCGGCGTACAGATCTGAGGCATAGAAGTAGGTCATCAAAGTGACGAAAGCGAGCGCGGCTGCGATCAGCAATCCGCGTTGCCAGTCAGATGACCAGGTCTGGGTGTACCACCCAGCGACCGCGAAGCTGCCGATCAGCACGATCAGCAGGCCTCGTGCGGTATAGCCGATCTCCATGGACATTCCCAGGTAGGGGGCCCAGAGAAATACGAGGAACAGAGCGGGTGCGGAGAGACCGCCGGTGGTGGCGACGATCAAGGCAACAACGAGGAGACTCGCGTAGGTCGTTACCGATTCCCAACGCATCGTCTCGACCAGGCTCTGCCCTCGTCGGACAGCGCGTAGCGCGAGGGCCGTCACGACAACCGCATTGAGCGCGAATAGTCCGATTGCGATCGCGGCACCGACGACCTCGACGTTTGTGCTGGACGACCTCCACGCCATCCATGACGTGATCAACGCAGCGAAGAGCACGACCCAGTGCTGGGCGCTCGACTCGATGCTGTTGCGGCGGGTGTACATGCCGCAACCTCCTTGTACTGGAAGGGATCAGCCTGCGGCTCGGCGAGCGGCGGGAAGCTGCTCGCGCAGCCGGAGGACAGCTTCGGTCGACAAAAGCGCGACCGGACCCTCAACATCGACAACTCCACGCACGAGAGGGGCGATCCCCGTCGCGATCGTGGCAGGGATGGGTTCGAGATCTCGGGCGTCACAGTCGAGCAGACCCGGCACCATGTCGGCCACCAGCCCCACCTCGATGTCGGCCTCGGACAAAACGACCAACCGGGCACTTGTTGGCAGTGGCGACAAGGTCGCCCCCACCAACGGCCTGAGATCGATCACCGGAAGCACCCGCCCACGCCAGTTGACCACGCCCGACAGCCAGGTAGGGCCACCGGGAATCCGGGTCAAAACAGGGACCGGGACTACCTCCGCAACAGACGCCATGTCAACTGCATAGCGGGCACCAGCAAACCGCAGGATGACTCCGCCGATGGGTGCGGCATCTTCTTCAGACGCGCCTTCGGCCAGGTCAGCAGAACTAGTCAGTGACTCCACGGACAGACCATCGGCCAACCGGGTGACGACCTGTAGACCTCCCAGGGCCGGAAAGTGCTGGTCAGCGGGGGGCTGGCTCCCGGTCGCTGGCATCTCGCAGATCAATGATCTGCTCCTGCTGAGCTTCAGTCAGCACGTCGGTGATCTCTCGCCCGATCAGCTCTTCACGCTCCAGAAGTGCGTCACGCAAGGCTTCGACAAGGTGAGTGTTCGATTCGAGCAGACCCTTCACCTTCATCTTCTGCTCCTGTAGCAGGTTTTCGACGGCGGCCCTACCCTCTGGATCAGCGAGCACACGCCCCACAATGTTGCTGTCGTTCAAAGCGCTGTTCTGCACTGCGGCAAACGAGATCAGCGAATCGACCATGCCGCACGAGCCCACCATCTCGGCAGCCACATTCGTGGCATACAGCAAGTCTCCGCCTGGCCCGGTCGACACGTCCCCGAAGAAGATTTCCTCAGCGCACTGTCCACCCATCGCGATCTGAATCAACGCGAGCATCTCGGTGCGCGATCTCGTGTACACCTCTTCGGCATCCCCATGAGCCAACATGCCGAGTGCTGACCGACGCTTAATGATGGTCAAGACCTCGAGCCGGCGTTCAGGGGCCACCAGAAAGGCGGCCGTGGCATGTCCGGCCTCATGCGTCGAAATGAGCTTTCGCTCATGAACGGTGTATGAGACGGGCTGCCCCATCCCCACTTCTTCGACCAGTCTGGCTCGCTCGACGTCCGGCCAGCTCATCTCCGAGTCGCCGCGCCGCACGGCATTCACTAGCGCCTCATCGAGCAGGTGCTCGATCATGACGGGGGTATAGCCCTGCGTAGCCGCAGCAAGCGAGTCACGGCGTTCGTCAGTGTCGAGCTCGGCGCCGTGCGACTTGATGTCCAGGTAGTGGTCGATAATCTCGCGACGCCCAGACTTGGCGGGTAGCTCGAAGGTAAGCCTCCGGTCAAAGCGTCCAGGACGAAGCAATGCCGGATCGAGGTTGTCGGCCCGGTTGGTCGCCGCAATCAGGAGCAGGTTGGTGGATGGAGGTTTCGGACGGCTGAGTTGTCGATGGGCCGGCAGGTACAGGTTCGCCCAGTCCACCAACTTGGTGTGTAGCTTCTGCAGGCCAGTGGGCTCGTCGAACGACTGCATCTGCACCAGCAGCTCGTTGACGACCCCGCCGACACCCTCGCTCGTGATGGAAGAATTCGTCACCACACCGGCGGGCGCCCCGTAGCCCGCCGGCAACGACGTCATTCCACCGCAGGCGTGAACACCCAGCGAAGCGAGTGAGGGTGGCAGAGCACTCGCCGACAACCCGCCACGCGCCATCGCGATGGCGTCGATCTCTTCGATGAAGCCGATCGCGCCACCCTCAGCGCGAGCGACCTTTCGCAACTGCTTGAAGTACGAACGGATCTTGCGCGCGGTGGCGCCGTAGTACATGGACTGGAAGGAGGTCGCCGACACGAAGAGGAAGGGCACTCCTGCCTCACGGGCCATCGCCTTGGCCAAGTAGGTCTTGCCCGTCCCGGGCGCCCCCTCGAACA
>JBDTTS010000368.1:0-2821 GCA_039930525.1 Actinomycetes bacterium
AAGGCCATGAAATACCGCCCAAAACGATGACTTTGGGGGGTAAGAACGGGGGCAGGATCGCCCTCCGTCTCCGGGGCATGAATCCACCCACGGAGGGGGGTTCCCGCCGTAGCGGCCGTTACAGTCGCTCGGCGGGAACCATCAACATCTAGCCGATCGTGACGGCGAGCACCTGCGGTGCCCCCGTGACCCAAGCAGTACCAGCCTCGCCGGAACCGCCACGCCCAATGCGAAGCAGAACCTTGCCGCGATGCGGGCCGCTCTTGAAGATCGCCATGTTCACTGGCTCGACGCCTGCGGCATTGAGGGCGCCAGAGGCGACCACCGTGCCAGTACCCTCGTCAGAGGCGAGGGCGAGGAGCGTCGGGTCGGGAGTCCACGAGGAACCCCCGTCACGGCTGATCTCAGCAACGTCGATACCGACAGTCCCAGCGGTGCCGTTGGCGTGCTGGATAATCAGCACACGGCCAGCGCCGGAAACGTCGAGGGTTGTCGCTGCGCCATTGAGGTCGTCAGCCGCGCACATGACCGTCGAGGCGGGAACCGCGAAGGCACGAGTGCGTCGTTCGATAGTAGCCATTTTCGTCTACTCCTTACAGCGCAGTCGCAGCAGATTCGAGCCGCATATAGCGGGCGTTGTCGAGGATTGCGGTACCGAAGTCCATCTTGTACCCGACAAACTCATTCTGGTGCAGGGGATCGCTCTGACCGCCCGGAGCCGTGTGATAGGTCCGAAGGGTCTGGAGATCGCCCATGCCCCAGCCGGGGAGCTTGCCCAGGGCCAGAGACAGGTGGATGGTAACGGAGCTGGCAACAGTCGGAGCCGTGTCAGCCACGATGATGCGGAAGCCTTCCATGCGACCGACCTCACCACGGATGATGGTGTCGGGCTGGGTGTACTTGTTCACGTCGATGAACCCGCCCGTCGCGGTGTCATTGCGGATGTCGAACTCGACCTCCGGGCTGACGATGAGACGGAAGTACCGATCCGCGAACGGCTCGATATTGGCCTTCTTCATCTTGCCGTTGAGGCGCCGAAGCACCGCAGCGGTGACGAGATCGCCCGAACCGACATCGGTTCGCACGGTGTCGGCCGCTGCGGAAAAGACGCGAGTCCCGCCAGCAGCAACCTCATCACGCACGAGCTGGTCGATCGTCTTTTGGGCCTTGTCGGACAGCCGCTCGGCAGCGATGTTCACAAGGTCGAAAGGCGACTTCAGCTTTGCAAGATCAGTGATCTTGACCAGGCCACCGTACTGTGCCGCGTCGAGAGAGACGGAATCGACCGACAGCGCAACGGCGGTCGGAGGAGTCCCCTCGGCAAGAGGCGTGGTATCGGCGGTCAGATCGGGCACGGATGCCCACTTGATAATGTCAGCACCAGGGACAAACTGTCCCGGCTCCGTCCATGCGCGATTCGCGTAGGTATACGCGCTCCGCAGGTTCTCCAGCACCTTGCGCTGAAGCGTGAAGGTCATAACCTCCGACAGAATGGCGCTGGTTGTTTCTCCAGCCATTTAGGTTCCAATGTCGCAGGCACAACGCCTGCGGCTAACGCACCCCTAGCGGGTCGGCCAGCGATCCATGCCCTTCAGGATGTTTTCAGCGATCTGGTCCGTGAGGACCGTACCGTCCGACAGCGTGAAGGACTTTTCGTTGGACGAGAAGCGAGAGGGGTTATTGGGATCAACGTCGGGGACCAGCGTCTCAGGCTCGGGAGCCACGGGCGCGGGCGCTTGGGAGGCAACGTAGGATTCCAGCAGCAGCAGGGCTGCGTCCGGGTCCTCCACCGTCAAGAGCTTCTGATAAATCTCAGCAGCCTTGGGGCGTTCCTTCGCCTGCTCCGAGAGCCAGATTTGAGTACGCAGACTCTCCAGCTCTGATTCACGCTCATCCTGTACCAACTGTGCCCGCTCGTCCTCCGACAGCGTTGCGGTCTTTAGTTGGTTGATGATCGTGTCCCGCTCGTTGAGCTGCGTCTGGAACGTGCGCTGGACTCCAGCGATGCGCTCATTCAGCAGAGCCTCAATGTCGGGGCTGATCGCGGGCGTCACGGCCGGCGCTGCGACGGGCGGCTGGGCCGCTGGCGTCTCTGTGCTTGGCTGCGTGGTTTCGTCCGTCATCGTTACTCCTTACCGGACTGGCAGGCTGGGAAGCCCCGTTGACGGTATAGATGTGATCTGTGGCGCCTGGCTGCGTGGTGCAGATGGCGCGTCGTCGGCTTCGTTGATAAGTCGCTGTGCCAACTCAAAGCTGTAGCTCGGCCCCATCTTGGTGAGCCACGCGATAGCAGCGGCGGGGTCGTCGGCCTGCTTGTCGGCTGTAAAGACACCGATCTCGGTGCCCAGCCAATCGCTGAGGAAGCTCTGCCCCACCGTGCCGGCGAGGCGCGAGGCACGGGACATGGACACGCCGATGTCCTCTGGTGACATGGGCAGCAGCATCTGGGCTGTGAACCACAGGCTCGGGTGCGCTGCGTACATCGCCGCGTAGGCGGGGTTGTTGGTCATGCGCTCCTTGTGCTCTTGCATGAACAGGGCGTACTTGCCCGCTAGGAGCGCGTTGTTGTTGTGGCCGAATGAGCCATTCAACATGATGTCGGTCAGCCACTTGGTGGCCTTGATCTGATAGCTGATGGGCCAGAAGAACCAGTAGGAGTTCATCAGCCGCTCGATGGTGGACCGCTCGGCGTTGCCGTGGTACATCTCGCGCGCGCTCTCCCACGTCTTGCGGTTGACCTCGACCAGTTTGTCGAGCATCCCCGAATCGCGGAGAACCTGAATCTCGTCGGCCCGCAGTACCTTGCGGGCCTCGTCCACGA
>JBDTTS010000369.1:0-2811 GCA_039930525.1 Actinomycetes bacterium
GTCGATGGCCACGGGGCGCAGCAACGCCGCCATCGCCAGCTCGCTCTTCATGAGCGAGCGTGCCGTCGAGAAACACATCGGCTCGGTGTTCATGAAGCTCGGGGTGGTCAACGAGTCCGATGTCAACCGCCGCGTGATGGCGGTGCTGGCCTTTCTCGACGCTTCCGGCGGTGCTCGCGCACACTGAGGGGCAAGCCCACCCCCGATCGGGCGGCCTGCCCCCTGTCAGCACAGCAGGGGGCTGCGAGACGCTAGTGCGAGGAGGTGTTGTCCATGGCTCGGGTTCACGATGCTGAAGTGCGGGTCCTGGTTGTCGATGATCAGGAGCTCTATCTCCGCGCCATGATCAGCGTGATCCAGGCGACCGACGGATTCGTCGTCGTAGGTTCCGCCACCACTGGGGAGGAGTCCCTGGTCGCCGCGGCCGAGCTCTGCCCACAACTGGTGCTCATGGACGTCAATCTGCCCGGCATCGACGGCACCGAGGCATCGCGCCGACTGACCGCCAAAGCCGGCGGGTCGGTGGTCGTCCTGTTGTCGACCTACGACGCAGACCAGTTCGACATCTCCGACAGCGGCGCGGCGGCATACGTGCCGAAGGCCGCCTTCGGACCGGATCGCCTGGTGCAGGTGTGGGCGGAAGCGACCCGATCAGAGACTGGCTCCATCGACACGAAGCTGGACTGACGCGTCCGGGATGCGCACGGACAGCACACCGGCATCGCACGTCAGCGTTCCATCCACCGCCGAGATCCGATCGTGCATGGACTGCAGATCGATCACATCAATGGCCAAGCCGGAGATTCGCAACAGTAGCGCTGCGCCGTCGGTGGTGAGTTCGACTGAGGACCGGTCCGACAACGCGCGGACGGCCTCAGCGCAACAGAAGTACACCGCTGTCTCGACCCGCGTCGAGAAACGCTGACGGACAGCATCGGGAGCAACGTCGAAGGTCGTGGCAAGACCGCCGCGCGAGAGACAAGAACGCAAGGCAGGCTCGAGCCCGGTCCTGGCCAGCTGGGTTGGAAACACTCCTCTCGTCAACTCTCGTAAGGAGTCGAGGGCAGCGTTGGTGTCGTCCACCATGTCCTCCAGGCCGGGGTACGTCACCCCAGAGGCGACGACTTCGCGCGCGTGCTGAACGCGGTCGGGGAGGGCCAGCAGCTGGGGCAGCACGTCCCGGGAGATCGCGGCCTCGAGGATCCGCCGGGCCGAGTCGTCGGCGTCGATAATACGAGCCCGCGACTCTTCGAGCTCGTGGGTGATCCGGTCGAGGGTGGCAACGCGCTCGGCGAGCTCAGTCGCCAAGGCCGTGTTGCGGAAGGCGATGGCGGTCTGGTCGGCGAGAGCCAGCAGAAGGCGCGCGTCAGCAGCCGGCAAGGTCCTGCCCTTCGGGACGAGCACGGTGATGCGTCCCACAGTGGCCCCTCGGCTGCGGATCGGAACGTCGTAGGGCAGCGCGGTGTCTCGGTCGATCTGACCCCAATCCGCGGAGATGGACCCGACCCCGGCCACGTCGAGGGTGACGGTCGACCCCCGCGCAGAGACGGCGCGGCCAGCGGCATCGGCGACGGCAGGGAGCAAGGCCTCCGCGGTGGGGGTCGCGGCCAGTCGGTCGCTGAAGCTGGCCAACGCGACGTAGGGCCGAGCGCGCGGACCATACGCCAACCGGTTCGCCAACCGGATCACCGCACGGCGTAGTGGCTGGAAGGCCAGGGCCACCACCGCAGTGCCCAGAAGTGGGAACGCGATGCTGCCCGTCCTGGTCTCGACCTGGCTACCCACCGCCACCACGAGCACGGTGTAGCCCACGGCTGCGAAGGCCGTGCCCGCTGCCACGACGATGGCTCGGTTGATGAAGATGGCGATGTCGTACAGGCGATACCGCAGAACGGCCACCCCGAACGACAACGGCAACAGGGGGTAGGAGACGTAGACGGGAAACCATGTCGCCCAGAACGAATCGACACCCCTCAGCCCTGCGACGAACGTGTTAGCGAGGCAGGCAGCCAGCACGCCGACCGCGAACGCGATCAACCTCAGCTGCCGGCGCTCCTCACCACGGCTCCGGCGCAACTTGACCAGCATGGAGAGGACGGCTCCCGCCAGGCCGAGGTTGATCAGGATGAACCCGACCGAGGAGTTGACTTGTCGCGCAATCCCAGCCTGGTCAGCCTCGACATCGAAGGCCCTCGGGTCCCCAGCCAGCAGGGAGACGGCGCACCAGAGCACGCCGATAGGCACGAGGGCGGCGACGTAGCGCCACCGAGGGGAGAGCAGGTGTCCGTGAGGGGCGAGTAGGAACATCAGGGCGAGCCCCCCGATGCCGAACTGCCCGCCGATCACGCTGGAGATCAGGCCCAGGATTCCGCCGAGTGCGACGGGTCCGGGACCTCCTTCACTGATCACCCAGATGCTGTAGGCCTCGAGCATGAGCGAGAGACAGGCAACGGTTCCGATCACGTTGAGCAGCCACCCGATCACGTGGCGCTGGTCGCGGGAGACGATGACGGCGCCCATCAGTGCACACCCGACCGCCGCAGTCTGTATGAATGGGAACCCGTGCTGCGAGATGGCCTCCTCGGACAGCGGGGACCAGAAGTTCGAGATGATCCTCATATCGACCGCGGCCATCGCCACGGCTAGTCCGGAGAGGAGCCAGGCGATCTTGCTGCGCATCTCAGGTCCTGTCCGTGACCGGTAGCGTGGCTTGGACCCGGGTTCCACGTGGCGTCGACCTGATGGACACAGCCCCGGACAAGGACTCGACCCTGTCGCTCATGTTTGCCAGGCCGGTGCCGTTGGCGTGCT
>JBDTTS010000370.1:0-2810 GCA_039930525.1 Actinomycetes bacterium
CAGTACCGGGGCTTCGTCAGCATCGCACCGTCCATCGAGTATCTCGAGCGCGCCTACGACGCGTCGAAGTATGGGTGGTACAGCGAGCGCCCCTACCTCGATACCTGCTTCCAATCGGTCCTCGATCCCGACATGGCGCCTCCCGGCAAGCACGTCATGTCGTGCTTCGTGTCGTATGCGCCCTACCACCTCAAGGGCAGCGACTGGGACACCGAGCGAACCAACCTCGGCGACACAGTGCAGGCGACCATCGAGTCGTTCTTCCCCGGCTTTGGCGACCTCGTTCTGCACCGCGAGGTGGTGACACCGCTCGATATCGAGCGCGTCGTCGGGCTTTCTGAAGGGAACATCTACGCCGGCGACTATCTGCTGCCGCAGATGTACTTCTTCCGCCCGGCACCGGGCTGGAATCAGTACCGCACGCCCATCGAGGGCTACTACCAATGCGGTTCGGGCACCCACCCCGGCGGCTGTGTCACGGGGGCACCGGCACGCCTAGCCAGCCAACAGATTCTCAAAGACCGCTCGCGCAACAACTGACCGGAGGGCATCCCCGTGCGAAAGCGTGTGGTCGTCCTGGTCTACCTCGCCCTCTTTGTCGGCGAGTTGTCGTGGTCCGGAGTGACGCCGCTCATCCCTTCCTACGTCGCGGCGTACGATCTCACCGACTTCGAGGGCGGCCTCGTCCTGTCCATCGCGAGTCTTGGCATTCTCATCGCCTCGCTGCCGGCGAGTGCCATCACCCAGCGAGTCAGCCCAAGAACCCTCACCCTCGTGTCGATGGCGATCATCGCCGTCGCAGGATTCGCGATGGCCGTGGCACCTGGTTACTGGTTCATCATCGCGGCACGGCTGGTCTTCGGACTCGGATTCGGGACGATGTGGGTGGCGACGATCGCGTGGCTCGCCGACGCCGCCGGCGATGACAGCCCACGGGTTCTCGCACTCACCACGTCGATCGTCGGTCTCGGAGCCTCCCTGAGCCCTGGCTACGCCGGCTGGACGGCCGAGCAGTTCGGCCTCAGCGCACCCTTTGTGGGTGTCGCGATCGTGACGACCCTGCTGCTCGCCCTCCTGTTACTCGATCGATCGGGGACCGGGTTGAACAAAGACCCCGCGCCGCCGGCACGCGAGCTCTTCCGGGCGGCGCACTCCGACCCTGACCTCGCCATGATGCTTCTGCTGACGACGGCAGCCGCCGTTGTGTGGATGACGGCCGACTTGCTCGTACCGCTGCGACTCGATCGCTACGGATACGACGTCTCAGAGATCGGCATCGTCTTCTCGATCGCCGCGGTGATTTTCGTAACTGCCAGCGCGGTCACCGCACGGCGCGCCGACGTCCTCGCGCGGCCCAAGATCGCCGCCGCGGCCACCTTGGGGCTCGCGGCGAGTGCGATGGTCCCCGCTTTGGTTTCCGGTTCCCCCGCCGCCCTGATCTTCCTTCTCGGGGCCAGCATCACGACGGGAATCATCGTGTCGCTGACCTTCCCCTTCGGCTTGTTCAGCGTCGCGCGCGGTGCGGTCACCGTGGCGGTGATGAGCGCCCTTGCCAACATCATCTGGGCACTGTCAGGCATGGCCGGGCCGACCGTTGGCGGTGCTTTCGCCGAGTGGGCGGGAGACGGCCCGGCCTTCGCCGTCCTCGCCGGAGTGGCAGCACTCATCACTCTGTGGGTGGCCCGACAGCCGACTCGCATCACCGAGAAGTAGCACTCCCGGTAGTCCGACAGCAGTCGGATCAGGACACCGTCTTGGCTTGCGCCTCCAAGGCTTCAGCGTCAAACTCTTCGAGATTGGGAGGAGCATCGTCGGCCGTACGCAAGCGAACCTGGGGCACGAAGAGCGCCAAGACAAACGCTATCGCCATGATCGGTACCGCCATCAGGAATGTCGTATCGATCGCCTTGGCGAACGCACCCAACACCTCGCTCTGCAACTGCGGAGGCAGGTCCGCGATGTTGGCCATCGACGTCGTGGGGTCGCCACCGCCTTGTCCTCCGGGCAGAATGCCGGCCATCTGGCGGGTGAGGCTCGCTGCCCACACCGCGCCGAACACTGCCGTCCCGAATGATCCACCGATCGACCGGAAGAACGTCGACCCACTGGTCGCGGTACCGATGTCGCGAGGGTCGACTGAGTTCTGCACGGCAAGAACGAGGACCTGCATCACGTTGCCGAGCCCGGCGCCAAGAACCACCATGGCAATGGCAATCTGCCAGTAGGGCGTCGTTCCACTGAGGTGCGACAACATGTACAGCCCAATGGTTGCCAGCGCTGTTCCAATTATCGGGTAGGGCCGGTACTTTCCAGTGCGCGTGATGAGCCGACCGCTCAGGATCGACGCGACGATGATTCCCACCATCAGGGGAAGCAGTTGAAGGCCAGCCTTCGTTGGGCTCGACCCGTAGACGACCTGCAGGTAGATCGACAGGTAAACAATCGAGCCGAACATTGCGAAGCCGACGACGAAGCCGATGCCCGACGTGATGGTGAAGACGCGGTTGCGGAAGAGCTCCATCGAGACCATGGGCTCAGGCGCCTGTAGCTCTTGGAACACGAAGCCAACCACTGCGAGAACTCCGAGCACACCCATCCCGATGATCTGAGGTGATGCCCATGCGTACTGACTGCCACCCCACACCGTGACCATCAAGAGGCTGGTCACTCCGACAATCAGCAGCACGGCACCGACCCAGTCGATCCGGTGCTCCTTGCGATGGCGGGGCAGGTGCAACACCGACCCGAGGACCAGGAATGCTGCGATTCCCAGCGGGAGGTTGATGTAGAAGATCCACCGCCACGAGAGG
>JBDTTS010000371.1:0-2802 GCA_039930525.1 Actinomycetes bacterium
CACCGTGGCGCATTTGATGTCGATCAGCGATCTCACTGTTCAGGATCATCTCAAGTCGGTGTTCACCAAGACCCTTACGTCGAGTCGTCGCGAGCTGCTCGCCAGGTCTGGCGGCAGGTGAGGCCGCCGAGACGGGGTCCTTTTGGGGACTGCCCGCACATCGGCGCACGGGTCCCCGCCGCCGGCCGGCGGTGAAGGGCCGCACGCGCGAGGCGAAGGCCCGATTCCTCTCGGCCGGGCAACCGTTGCTGAGGAGAGACGTTGTGCGTCGGAAGGGCACTACGCTTTCCGTCATGGAACGAACGCCCTTCACTGTTGCCACGGGGTGCGGTGAGCTTTCGGGTTGGGTCACTGGAGCGGGGCCGCGAGTGCTGGCGATTCACGGCGGTCCGGGCATGAGCTTCGGCTATCTCGACGATGCTGTCGCGGAGCTCGCGGCGCAGTACCAGGTGGCGACCTTCCAGCAGCGGGGTCTCGCGCCATCCACGCAGCAGGGCGAGTTCACGATCTCCGAGGCCGTGGCCGACATCGCCGCCGTGCTGGATGGTCTGGGATGGGACACGGCCCACCTCATGGGCCACTCATGGGGTGGCCACCTGGTGTTCCATGCCGCGGTCGCCATCCCTGAGCGGCTGGCCGGCGTGTTGTCAGTCGACCCGCTTGGCGCGGTCGGCGACGGCGGGGCGGAGGCATTCGGGGCCGAAATGCTCGCGCGAGTGCCCGAGGCCTCCCGCGATCGTGCCCACGAGCTGGACGAGAAAGACACCGCGGGGCAGGCCACGCCCGAGGAGGCCCACGAGGCACTCTCCTTGTTCTGGGGGTCGTACTTCGCCCATCCTCCTGCTGCCCCGCCGATGCCGCACGTAGAGTTCTCCCAGCCGGCCAACCTCGGGCTGTGGACAGATGTGATGACCCGCCTACCCGAGCTCGAGTCGTCGCTCGCGTCGATCACGGTCCCGTTCGGGGTGCTCGTCGGCGAGCTGAGCCCGATGCCACCCAGCGCCGGAGTTGAGAGCGCCGAGGGCATCCCGGGCGCCTGGTCGCACATCGAGCCGGGAGCGGGACACTTCCTCTGGCATGAGGCGCCGGGCTGCCTACTCGCTGCGATGAATCGGCTCGTCGCCGGCGCCTAAGCCACCCGGCAAGCGACGCACGCGCAGGGCGGTCATGCGGAGTTCAGGCTATTGGCAGTTCGGCCTGCGGGGGCGCCGGGTTGGGCAGAAACAAGCACGCCGTCACGGCCGACACGTGCTCACCCACTTCGACACTGCGCGGTCGTATTGCCGGACTCGTGATCGCCGTCATCCACGGATGGCCGTGGCGCGAACCCGTCGAAGGTGGTAATACTGAAATTTCGAGTGACCCGCTCCGCTCAGCCGCCAGAGCGCTCGAGGGATGGATCGCGGCGGCGACGGTGCGAATTCGCTTCTAGTGATCGGACAACGAAGAGTGAATACCCCGTGGGCCATACTTCTGTGCAAGTTCACCGGCGAGGACTCCGAGCCGTACCCGCGGCAGCGGTTCGAGGAGATATTCACGACTGCGGGCAACGGTCAGTTCAACATGATCGACTACTTCGACTCGATCTCGCACGGCCGGCTTGACCTGAATGGGTCCCGCATTTTTCCGTCGGCGGGAAAGGGTTGGTACCGGCTGCCCCAGCGACGGTCTGACTACCTCGGGTTCGACACCAAGCCCGGCGGCCGAGGGGCTCTGCTGACGTGGGCCCGCAAGGCAGCAGCCGACAGCGGCGATAACCTCAGCGCATTCACCAACATCGTTGTCGTGAACAGCGTTTCCACGGACCTGTACGGCGGACTTGACGGGGTGGCCACCGATGACGGCCGGGACTCTGTCAACGGAGCGACGTCTCTCTCCGCAAGCGTCCTCGGGCAAGAGATGAGTCACGGCTACGGACTCGAGCACGCCCGGATCGAGGGGTCAACGGCAGATTACATGGACCCGTTCGACGTGATGAGCACGAAGAGCGCCTTCATGGCCCCACATCCCGTGTACAACGAGCTCGATGCGCAGGGGCGGCCGGTGTTCCTTATCGGGCCGGGACTCAACGCAGCATCGATGTCCTCCAGAGGGTGGCTCGACTCGACGCGCGTGTGGACTGCTGGATCGTCCCTGCAAAGCAGCGTCACCTTGCGACCGCTTCACCGTCGAGACCTACCGGGCTTCCTCTGCGCCCGAGTAGACGACTACTTCGTGGAGTTCCGGATGAATGACCTGTGGGACGGGGGGTTCAGTGCACCCGTGGTACTCGTGCACGATTTCTTCGACGGACATTCGTATCTCCATCGAACTCCAACGGGCAGTTCGAGTATGGGAGCCGGCGACTCCTTCGCTGACGGCGATGTCAGCAACAACCCGTCACCGGTGCACCAGGGGGGCGTGCAGGTTACTGTCACGAGCATCGACGCTGCGGCTCAGACGGCAACGATCCAGGTACAGCGGTGGACGGATACACGCCCCGACAGGGTGGGTCAGGGCACCGTGTTCGGTGGGGTCGATGTCGACGGCGGTGGCTGGTTCTTCGTGAACGGCCGGCTGGTCAAGGTCCCGCCACGCTCGCCGGTGCTGGAGGTTCTCAACCACTTGGAACAGGTGCGGATCAGTGAGTCCATCCGAGACGGTTTCGCGCGTGGACTGGTTCGACAGTCGGCTTTCGAGGCCATCGCCGGTCTCGCTCAGTCGCAAGCCGAGCACGCGCTGTCCTTGCACAGTCCGGCGGCAGGAATGATCGACCCTGAGGCCCAGAGCTGAGCGCTGCCAGATGGCGGGGCTTGCGAGTTG
>JBDTTS010000372.1:0-2799 GCA_039930525.1 Actinomycetes bacterium
GAGTGGGAGAAGTACGTCAAGTTCGACGAGCGCTACCTACGTCCGACCGAGGTGGACGCCCTGATCGGGGACGCGTCGCGGGCCAGGGAGCGGCTCAGCTGGGAGGCGAAGGTGTTCACGCCCGAGTTGGCGAAGATCATGGTGGACGCTGACCGCCAGGAACTGGACGACGAGCTCTCGGGGGCAGTCGCGCACCGGACGCGCCAGACGCCGTAGGGGCAGGGACTCAAGGCTGGGGACGCCCCGGGGCGTGGTACTGCCAGCCAGCGGCTCGCCACTTCTCCGGGTCGAGGCAGAGACGACCGTCGATGACGACGCGATGGTTGACCAGTGGGGAGATCGTCTCGGGATCGAGTGAGAGGAACTGCTCCCACTCGGTCAGCACCATGACGACGTCGGCCCCCCTGACGGCGACTTCGACGCTGTCGACGTACTCGAGGTTGGGGAAGAGGCGCTCGGCGTTGGCATTGGCCTTCGGGTCGTGCACGACCACATGCGCACCGTCCTGATGGAGGGCGGCGGCCACGTGAAGGGCAGGGGAGTCACGGACGTCGTCGCTGTTCGGCTTGAAGGCAGCGCCGAGAATGCAGATTCGTTGGTCGCGTAGGTACCCACCCAGAATGTTGCGAGCCATGGCGGCGATCTGACTTCTGCGGCGCAAATTGATGGAGTCGACCTCACGCAGGAAGGTCAGGGCGTCGTCCACCCCGAGCTCACCGGCGCGAGCCATGAAGGCGCGGATGTCCTTGGGCAGGCAGCCACCGCCGAACCCGAGCCCCGCGCGCAAGAACTGGCCGCCGATGCGTTTGTCATGGGCGAGCGCGTCGGAGAGCTGCAGAATGTCGCCGCCGGCGGCATCACACAGCTCTGACATGGCGTTGATGAACGAGATCTTGGTGGCCAGAAAGGCGTTGGCGGCCACCTTCACCAACTGCGACGTCGCCAGGTCCGTCACGATCAACGGCACGCCAGCCTCGAGCAGCGGCCCGTAGACCTGACGCAGGGTCTCTTCGGCCTCTTTGCTGGTGACCCCGATCACCAAACGGTCCGGGCGAAGGGTGTCGGTCACGGCGTGGCCTTCTCGCAGGAACTCCGGGTTCCAGGCGACCTCGGCCGCGTGGCCGACGGGGGAGAGCGCGGCCACGCGTTTTGCGACGCGCTCCGCGGTGCCGACCGGGACTGTCGACTTTCCGACAATCAGACACGGCCGTTGCAGGTGGGGCGCGAGCCCGTCGACGACCGCGTCGACGTACTGCATGTCGGCCGCGTTCGAGTCCGAACGCTGCGGGGTGCCGACACAGATGAAGTGCACGTCGCCGAACGCGGCGGCCTCCTCGAACGAGGTGGTGAAGCGCAGTCGCCCGGCCTGGATGTTGCGGCTCAGGACCTCATTCAGGTCGGGCTCGAAGAACGGAGCGACCCCCTGCGAGAGCGACTCGATCTTGTCGCTGTCGACGTCCATCCCGAGCACGTCGAAGCCAAGATCGGCCATGCAGGCCGCATGCGTGGCACCCAGATACCCGGTGCCAAGCACAGTCAATCGCAACGTCACGTGGGTCTCCTTGTTGGCCCGACACGCCGGATCGTCAAGTTAGCAGGCGGAAAATGGCAGGTCAGGCGAATGGGGTTGGAATCGGCAGATAACGGGCTTACGGTGAGAAATGAGACGCCCCCGTGCGCGACTCTTCCCCGCCGTCGGATTCGGGAGGTCGTGCCGTGCTCAAGAAGTGTGCCGCAGTGACAGTCGGGCTCGCCCTGGCGGCGGCGGTGATGGTGGCCGTCGGGCCGCAGCTGCCGAAAGCGCAAGCTTCGTCGCCCGGCTTCCTGGTGCGGTGTCCGTACTCGCACATGGCGAAGTCCGACCCGATCGTGTTCCCGAAGCAGCCGGGCAAGTCTCACCTGCACACGTTCCTGGGCAACCGGTCCATCAAAGCGTCCAGCACCTACCGCTCGATGCGCCGAGCGCGCACCACCTGCGGGCTGAAGGCTGACACGTCCGGGTACTGGGTTCCCATGCTGTACGAGGACGGACAGGCAGTCCGGCCGCGCGGGTCCTTCCGCGGCACCGCGACCCGGCAGATCTTCTACTACCGGGACAGCAACCTGAACGCTGGGACGCGGATCCGCGCGTTCCCGCGCAACCTCATGCTGATCGCCGGCAACAGCATGGCGCGCGGGGTAGGCGGCAACCCGGAGCTGGGCAGCGAGATCTACTGGGGCTGCTCGGACAACAGCACCGAGAAGATGGCCCGGCCACCGAACCACTGCGACACCGGGATCATGACGATCCACATCGGCTTCCCGAACTGCTGGGACGGCAAGCACTCGCGTGGCAACGACACCACCCACGTGCGCTACCCGTCCGGTGGCCGCTGCTCACACCGCTACTCGATCGCGCTGCCGCGGCTGATTTACCGGCTGGAGTACCCCGTGGGCCGCACCATCGGCCACATCCGGCTGGCCAGTGGACCGGCTTACACGATCCACGCCGACTTCTGGAACACCTGGCGACAGCAGCGGCTGCGGAAACTGGTGAATCGGTGCCTCAACCACGACCATGACTGCGGCACGCCGACCTAGTTTTCGGGGTTTTCGGGTCCGCGAAATCACCTACGCCTTTTGGACGATCCGACCGGGTGCCAGAGCGCGTTAGTTAGTGCTATGCGCCGACTCATGGGAGTGACTCTCACCGTCAGTGGAACCTGCCTCCTCGTGGTCTTTGCCTCGGCCCTCCCGGCCTCAGCGGCTGACTCGACCCTGTACGTCGACTCAGCGGGAACCTGCAGCGACGCCGGGAGC
>JBDTTS010000373.1:0-2775 GCA_039930525.1 Actinomycetes bacterium
AGGTCTGGGTGTGATGCGTCGACCCCAGAGTCGAGACTCGCTACAACGACCCCACTCCCCCGGTGACCCAGATCCCACATGGCGTCAGCATGAATGGCGGCCAGGTTCGGCTCCGGTGTCACCATCGCCGGTACCAGGTCGAGTGCATCAGGTACGACACTCTCGACATCGGGTCGAGCGGCAAGTTCAGCGATGACATCTGGCGTCGCCGTTACCGACAGGGCGTTGGTGATCCACAGCGGAGTCACGCGGCCGACCGCACCGGCGTCACGACGCTTAGCAAGCAGGCTGCGGATCTCAGCCTGCGACTTTCTCGCTGTCGACTTCAGGGTTCTTACGGTCTGCTCAGGGCGAGCGTCGGACAACTTCTTTGCTCCGAGCGAGAGGTCAGTCTGTTCGCGGAGCGTCACGACAACGGTTGACATCTGGTCGGCCATCGGACGCGCTGCCGCGGAGGCGTTGCCACCAACGAAGCCGACGACGCTGGTACCGAGGCAGACGCAGAGAACGGCTGCGATCGACTGCCGGGTCATGTGCGCTGAGCCTCATCCACCGTGACAACCGTGCCCACTTCGCTCGGTGTTGGTCGCCGCCGCCTTGAGGCGAAGAAGGCGACCCCGAGCACGCCGACCGCACAGGCACCCAGGAGGCCGGCAACCACAACGAGAACGACCTCCAACGTCGGGGGGGCATCCCCATCGGGGGGATCGACGGTCAACACGATCGGTACCGACGTGGTGGACAGTCCCGACCGGTCCACGTCGACCGTGATCAGCCAGTCGCCAGCGGTGAGCCGCCCGGTTTCTGCCTCGTAGCGTCCCGGCTCGGTCTCGGTCAGAGCTGCGGTGACCACCGGGCCCGCCGGGGCCACCAGGGTGGCGTCAACCGCTGCGATCGGCTGATCGCTGGTCTTCTCGATAGAGCGGGCACGAACGATTAGGCGGCTCTGCTCAGGGCCGACGCCTACCTCTTCAAAGGAGACAAAGAGCCCGTCAGCAGACACCGTCTGCGGGGCCGACACCTCGCCGGCCAACGCGACTTCGCGAGAGGTGGGGACCGACGTGACCCACGCCGCGGCACCAACCGCCACCACCAGAATCACTGCTTCTGCCGTCACCACTACCGCGAACCGCCCCAGACTGACCGGTGACCATCCGGCTTGCATCCCCAGTAGTCGCTGAAGCGGGCCAGCCAGTCGCGGATTGACCAACATCGTGTTGAGGGCAGCGAGCAGCAGCGCACCCACCATCAACAAGACCTTCGCCGTAAGACCCTCGCCGTACGACGTCGACGTCAGATCGCTGAGTGCAGGAACGTGGCGTCCGGTGAGATAGAGCCCTGACGCGATCACGAGCAGCGTGGCGAACGCCGCCAGTGGCGAGAAGAGGCGCCACACCGTCGACAGCATCGGACCTCTCCGGTCCGGGTTGCTGCGCATTAGGGGGACGACCGACAGCACCAGGACGACGAGGCCACCCACCCAGATCCCGGCACCGACCAGGTGGGCGCCCGAGGCAGCCGCCGCCATGGGTGACCAGGTGGGCAGTGTTGATGAGTGTCCTGCCACGGCACCGATGACGACGACAGGAACCAAGCAGACCGCGGCCGCTTGGGCGTATCGCCTGCGCGCCGACCGAGCCCACGCCACGAGGCACACCGTGGCAAGCGCAAGCGCCAACTCGCGCGCTGCCCAGAGCTGTCCCCACGACGTCCCGGTCAGCGTTCCCATCAACGAGCCGATCAACGTGGGCAGCGAGTTGTCGCCTCGGGGCGAACGAATCACCGCCGTTGCGACCCCTGCGAAAACGGCCACTGCTGAAGCGCCAGCTGCCAGCCGTCGCACTCGACGGCGAGGGGCCTCGTCGGCAGATCCGATCACGCCGATGAAGCGGTCAGCGACCGGCGAGAGTACCCGCCAGGTCACGACGAGCGCCCCGATCACGAGCATCAACGCCAACAGGTCGATCCAGCGCACCACCAGATCGAGGCTGCCCGGTCCCTGAGCTGCGGCGTCAGCCCCCAGCGGCGGACGGATCCCCACCCCGAAAGTGATCGCCCCGCTAGTGGGATGCCCGTCACTCGAGACGACCTGCCACTCGAGTTGATAGGCGGCCCGCGGAAGGCTTTCCGTCTTGAGCCCTACGAAGCCGCCCTCAATTTCCTGCACGGCGACGTCGACAGAGTTGCCCTCAAGGTCACGTAGCGCGAACCCGCCGACATCAGGCACAACCCCACCGGTGAACCAGAGCGAGATCTCCGACCGCCCCACGGCGACCGTCCCGCCCTCTGGAGGGTCAGAACGTACAAGTTCGTCATGCGCGTATGCCGACGGCGCGAACGCCACGACCAAGTAGAAGAAGACAGCGGCGAGCGCCGTCCAGCGCCCGCCTCGCATGCTCATCCCTGCACGATCACGTGCTCAAGTCGCACGTCTCCGATCACCAGCGTGACTGCCGACCCAGCCGTGATGGCGTTCTGGGCATTGGGCATCAAGAAGAAGTAGTTGCCGCCCAGTTCGAGCTTCTGGTTGTGGCTGTGCGGCAACGACCTCAGGATCAGCGTGGCGCCGGTGTCTTCGACGATGAGCTTGGGGAAGAGATCGAGGTCGTGAACGACCGGGTCGGCCTTGTCGGGGTCGACCACCTGGTAGCGGAAATCGATCATGCCGCCGGCCGCCGTGACGCCGATGAGCGTGACGTCGATGCCGTACTTGGCTGCCAGACCTTCTGCCGTGACCACCTCGGTGCCAGATCTAATGTCTGCGGCGCGGCCCGG
>JBDTTS010000374.1:0-2759 GCA_039930525.1 Actinomycetes bacterium
GGGTATCCGGTGAGCATCATCTCGGGGAACGCCACCAGGTGGGCGCCCCGATCGGCAGCCTTGGCAGTCCACTCGCGCACCGCCCGGGCGTTGCCGCGAAGGTCGCCGACGGTCGGGTTGACCTGAGCCAGTGCCAGTCGCATCTGCGCCATACCGGCAGCCTATCCACCCGGCCAGATGCTCCTTGAGACGACCTCCCAGACCGTGGCAATACCAAATTAGGGGTAAGTCTTGAATGTCCGAGGATTCACAATTTGTGCTCTTTCTGTGAGAGTCGCCTCTGCGCCGACTGGCGTGACCCTGACCACAGGAGACTTCGTGAAACGACGTACATTGCGCATTCTGACGGGGGTGGCGGTCACCGCACTCGCCGTCTCGATCGTTCAGATCCCGGCCCAAGCCGCCAACGCGCCAAGCGACCGAGACCCGGCTGCAGCACAGGCGAAGCAGATGGATGACCTGAAGAGCCCGCTCAGTGAGAAGCAACGTGCGCTTCGTGAGAAGGCAGTTCAGCAGGTCATCAAGGGAACCGCCAAGATCGAGACCAAGGGTGGTCAGAAAGTCATCAATGTCGGCGGGGGGCAGTACGTCCAGTACGCCGTCAACCGTGAGGAGTCGATCTTCACGATCCTCTCCAGCTTCGGCACCCAGGTGAACCCAGTCACGGGGGGCACCGCAGGCCCGAGCAACAACCAGATCGCCGCGCCGGACCGAGTGTGGGACGGCAGCGCCACGGACGACAACTCAACTAACTGGGCTGCGAACTTCGACCAGGCCCACTACCAGGACCTGATGTTCGGACCGGGGGAGTCCTTCCGCGACTTCTATCTCAAGCAGTCCAACGGCAGGTTCCTGGCCAAGGGCGACGTCAGCAACTGGGTCACCGTGCCCTACAACGAAGCCCGTTACGGCAGCAACAAGGCCTCCGGTGCATCGACGTACTGGCCGTTCGTCAGGGACACCGCCAAGGCCTGGTACGACGCACAGGTGGCGGCCGGAAAGACGCCCGCTGAGATCAAGACCTACCTGGCGCAGTTCGACAAGGTCGACCGCTATGACTTCGACGGTGACGGCAACTTCAACGAGCCGGACGGCTATATCGACCACTTCCAGGCGATACACGCCGGTGAGGGCGAAGAGGCCGGCGGCGGCGCACAGGGTACCGACGCCATCTGGTCGCACCGCTGGTACGCCTACTCCAGCAGCTTTGGTGTCACTGGTCCGACCGGCAACCTCGCCGGCGGGGTGCCGCTGGGCGACTCAGGTATGTGGATCGGTGACTACACCACCGAGCCCGAAAATGGCGGGCTGGGAGTCTTCACCCACGAGTTCGGTCACGACCTCGGGCTACCGGACCTCTACGACACCGCCGGTGGCGACAACGGAACCGGCTTCTGGACCCTGATGAGTGGCGGCTCGTGGTTGAACCACGGCACCGACTCGATCGGCACCACGCCCGGCTACATGGGCCCATGGGAGAAGCTGCAGCTCAACTGGCTGGACTACAAGCAGGTCAACTTCGGCGCGAACGCACAGATCAAGCTCGGTCCGGCCGACCGCGCCGGCAAGACGCCTCAGGCGATCCTGGTCAACCTTCCCGACAAGACCGTCGTGACTGACTACAACACGCCGCACTCGGGTGCCTTCGAATGGTGGGGCGGGTCGGCAGACAACCTCAACACCACGTTGAGCCGCACCGTCGACCTCTCCGCCGCCAAGACGTCGGCGACGATGTCCGCGTATGCCAAGTACGACATCGAAGCGGGCTACGACTACCTCTACGGTGAGGTCTCCACCGACGGTGGGACCACATGGACCCAGGTCGGCACGCCGGTCGACGGTGTCTCGGGCTGGACCCAGATCACGTGGGACCTGTCGGCCTACAAGGGGCAGACCGTGCAGTTCCGCTTCCGTTACGCCACCGACGGTGGTCTGCACTTCGACGGCCCTTTCCTTGACGATCTGGCACTGACTGTCGACGGCGTCCAGACCTGGGCCGACGACGTCGACACCGGTGTCAATGGATGGACCGCTGACGGCTTCACCCGGATGGGTGGCTCGACCACCAAGGACGTCCAACGCTTCTACCTGGCCGAGAACCGCGTTTACGGAGGCTATGACGCCACCCTGAAGACAGGTCCGTACAACTTCGGTTTCAACAACACCCGGCCCGACTGGGTCGAGCGCTTCCCCTACCAGAACGGCCTGCTGGTCTGGTACTCCAACGGCGAATGCACCGACAACAACACCATCTCCCACCCTGGGTGTGGTCAGGCGCTGCCGGTCGACGCGCGTCCTGCGCCGGTCATGCTCGATGGCGGGGTCAGGCTCGGCAACCGTCGTCAGGGGTTCGACGCCACGTTCGGTCAGGAGGCCACCGATGCGGTGACCTTCCACCGCAACGGCGTCGCGACCCTCGTGCCCTCGCAGCCCGCGATCCCGACGTTCGATGACACCAACCCGAACCGCTATTTCTCGACGCTGAACCCGTGGGCCTCGACCAACGTCGCAGGCTCGGGCACGCAGATCAGTGTCGTGGACACCAGCAAGCAGGGTGACCAGATGATCGTCAACGTGAGCTTCAAGTAGTCGGCTCACTCACAGCAGGACGTCCCCGGGAGTATTGCTCCCGGGGACGTCCTTCATGCCCTGGCGGTCGGCATTTCAGGGAATTCGCTCGCCGCTTAACCCACACGAAACACGTTTAGGGCAGGATCGCGCTATGGATCGTCAACAGGAGTTCGTCCTACGCACCATCG
>JBDTTS010000375.1:0-2749 GCA_039930525.1 Actinomycetes bacterium
GGCGTCGGGGAGAACCTGCAGGACCACCTGGAGGTGTACATCCAGTACGCCTGCAAGCAGAAGGTCACCATGCAGAAGTACCTCAAGCACCGCTACAAGCCGTGGCTCGGAGCCAACTGGCTGCTCCGCCGCAAGGGCCCGGCGGCGACCAACCACTTCGAGGGTGGCGGGTTCGTCCGTGGCAACGAGGACGTCGAGTACCCCAACCTGATGTTCCACTTCCTGCCCATCGCAGTCCGGTATGACGGGTCGTCCCCCGACGGCGGCGAGGGGTACCAGGTGCACGTGGGGCCGATGTACTCCGATGCCCGCGGCTCGGTGAAGATCACCAGCAAGGACCCCAAGGTCTATCCGGCCCTACGGTTCAACTACCTGTCGACCGACCAGGACCGCAAGGAGTGGCTCGAGGCCGTGCGGGTGGCCCGCGCCATCCTCACCCAGCCGGCCATGGACGAGTTCAACGACGGCGAGATCTCGCCCGGCACATCGGTGACGACCGACCAGGAAGTTCTCGACTGGGTGGCCAAGGACGCCGAGACCGCGCTGCATCCCTCCTGCTCGCTGCGGATGGGCGTGGACGAGATGTCGGTGGTCGACCCGTTGACCATGGGCGTTCACGGTCTCGAAGGGATCAAGGTGGTGGACGCGTCGGTCATGCCGTACGTGACCAATGGCAACATCTATGCGCCAGTGATGATGCTGGCCGAGAAGGCCGCCGACCTGATCCTGGGCACCCCCCCACTGGCGCCGTCCGACGCCGAGTTCTACCGACACCAGGTGGTTGCCTGATTCTGGCCACAGGCATCTCCCGACCCCTGAACCCTGGCAACAGGGTTCAGGGGTCGGTGTCTGAGCGGGACGGGTGCCCTCCTGGGTTTACCTCGGGATGTCCTTGGAGGATTGTTGATGGACATCGTCCCGTTCTGGATGCCAGTTGGAGTTGAGAGCTTGAGCGCACACGACGATCTCGGCCCACGCAAAGCGTCCCCTCAGGATTCGGCCGATGTGGTCGAGATCCTCGTGAGCGCCTTCTACGACGATCCGACCTGGAGCTGGGCCTTTCCGGATCCGTCCAGGCGGGCCGAGCAACACCGACGGCTGTGGGGGCTTTTCGTCGAAGGAGCCATGCGCTTTCCCTGGGTGTGGCTGACCCAGGGAGAAACTGCAACGTCGGTGTGGATCCCCCCGAACGAGACAGAGTTGTCGGACGAACAGGAAGCGGCCTTGGAGCCCCTCCTCGTCGAGATGCTTGGTTCGCGAGCTTCGCGAGTGCTCACAGGGGTTGAGATGTTCGACCAGGCTCACCCGCGAGGTGTTCCGCACTTCTACCTGTCCCTCTTGGGCACGAGCCCCGAACATCGGGGCCACGCCTACGGGCTCCGGCTCCTGGCCGGGAACCTTCGACACGTCGATGAAGCCGGCCTGCCGTCATACCTGGAGGCGAGCAACCCGGTGAACGTTCCGCTCTACCTGCGCTACGGATTCGAGGTGCTTGGCTCGTTCACTCTTCCCGAAGGCGGGCCCGAGGTCTTCACGATGTGGCGAGACCCCAAGCCTGTTGAATGATCCTCGGTAGGATGCCGAAAACGTAGGTTCTTGTTTTCACGCCCCCCATCCTGCGAGTTGACGTCCGAGTAACTAGGAGAGGAAACAAGAGCTATGAAGACAATGACATGTAAACAATTGGGTGGACCATGCGATTTCCAGCACCATGCAGATTCCGCTGATGAAGTCATAAAAGCGCAGGACAAGCATCTAAACGAAATCGTGGCAACGGGTGATGAAATTCACAGAAGCGCCTTGAGTGATATGAAGGACAGGTGGAAACATCCCTTCGCGGGAATGACATGGTATAAGAACGCCAAGCGTGATTTTGCTGCCCTTCCCGAAGACTGATCGGCAAGGTGCAGTCAACGCCTACTTCCCGATGGGGGCCATCTCGGCCCGGGGTAGGAAGCCGACTACGTATGGGCGCGAAGCACGGTCAGCGCGGCCAGGGTTACCAGGGGACTGCTGCGCCGCAGCCCCGACGGTCCCCATTCGGCGTAGCTGCCCCGGCTCACCACGTGATCGACAGTGACTGTGAACGGCGCCTCAGCGGATCGTCCTTCGTCTGATCTTGATTGATTCCAGAAAATGGGCTAGCGTCACGGATCGTGCCCACGGTTTCGGATTTCGAGCGCATGTTGCGCGGGGTTGCACTGCGTGTGACGCGTCCCCGGGTAGCGGTGCTGGCCGCGGTGCGCAACCATCCGCACGCAGACACGGACTCGATCATCGGTGTTGTGCGTGAGGATCTCGGTGAGGTGTCCCACCAGGCCGTCTACGACGTGCTGCGAGCACTCACTACCGCTGGTCTGGTGCGGCGCATCCAGCCGACGGGCTCCGTGGCGCGCTACGAGTCGCGGGTCGGGGACAACCATCACCACCTCTTGTGCCGGTCGTGCGGTGCCATCGCCGACGTCGACTGCGCCGTCGGCTTCACGCCCTGCTTGACCGCGTCCGACAGCCACGGCTTCGTGATCGACGAGGCCGAGGTCATCTACTGGGGCCTGTGCCCCAGCTGCTCGGCCGTACACAGTTCCTGAGCACACCCCTCTGGTCCCGAAAGGATTCCCGTGTCTGATAGTCCTAACGCCGTTGTTGGAGAGATGAACGAGAAGAACGAAGGCGGGTGCCCGGTCTCGACCGGGAGTCGCAAGCACCCGGCGGAGGGCGGGGGAAACCGCGACTGGTGGCCGGACCAGCT
>JBDTTS010000376.1:0-2742 GCA_039930525.1 Actinomycetes bacterium
TGTCGGTACCG
Organism: Actinomycetes bacterium; assembly: GCA_039930525.1. Classification (GTDB taxonomy): domain Bacteria; phylum Actinomycetota; class Actinomycetes; order JAHEKZ01; family JAHEKZ01; genus JAHEKZ01. The sequence goes on from JBDTTS010000376.1 coordinate 12, forward strand.
ATCCTGCTGTACTCGCCGATCGGTCGCGATGTGCTGGGCTTCACGGCTCCGGCGCCGTTTGGGATGCGCGATGACGTGTTCTCGCTGCTGCTCAGCCTGCCGGTGGTCTTCTACTCGGCGTGGATCTTCTTCGACGGCGCGTATCGTGCGCTGCGTGCCCGCACTCTCGACATGATGGTTTTGGTGGCGGTGGCGGTCGGCGCAGGTTGGGGCTACAGCGTCGTCGTCACATTGACCGGCGGAGGAGAGGTGTTCTACGAGGCGGCCACCGTGCTCACCGCTTTCGTTCTGCTCGGCCATTGGTTCGAGATGCGCGCCCGCGGCGGCGCCAACGATGCGATTCGCACCCTCCTCGAGCTAGCCCCCGCTCAGGCGTTGGTGCTGCGCGATGGCGAGCCGGTCGAGGTCGACACTGCCGACGTGGTCGTTGGTGACCTCCTGCTGATTCGGCCTGGTGCGAAGATCCCGGTCGACGCAGTGGTGGAGTCGGGAGACTCTGAGGTCGACGAGTCGATGGTCACCGGCGAGAGCCTGCCGCTCCGCAAGATCACCGGGTCGCAGGTGATCGGTGCGTCCGTCAACACGACAGGAACATTGCGGGTGCGCGCGACGAAGGTCGGTGCCGAAACCGCCCTGGCACAGATCGTGGCCCTTGTTCAGCAGGCCCAGAACTCCAAAGCCCCAGGACAGCGGCTGGCTGATCGAGCGGCCTTTTGGCTCGTTCTCGTCGCACTTATCGGGGGCACACTCACCTTTCTGGTGTGGTCGGCGTCAGGGGCATCGACGCAAGAGGCGTTGCTCTTTGCCATCACCGTCGTGGTGATCACCTGCCCTGATGCACTCGGGCTGGCGACGCCGACGGCGATAATGGTCGGTTCGGGTCTCGGAGCGAAGCGGGGAGTGCTCTTCAAGACAGCCATGGCGCTGGAGACTTCGGCAGCTATCGACACAGTCGTGATGGACAAGACGGGCACGTTGACGACCGGCAACCCCGAAGTCACCGACGTCCTCGTCGACGGATTGCCACGCGACCGCATGTTGAGCCTGGCTGCGGCCGTCGAGAGCGATAGTGAGCATCCGCTGGCCAAGGCTGTCGTCAGCCACGCCAAGCGGAACGACCTACCGATCATGCCCGCCGTTGGGTTTGTGAACATTCCCGGGCACGGAGCCGCAGCCGACGTCGAGGGTCACCAAGTCGTGGTCGGAACGAGCAAGCTGATGACGGACCGCGATATCACCCTTGGCACCTTGGCCGAGCGACGCGACGAGCTAGCGGAGTCGGGGCGCACCGCGATCATGGTCGCCGTCGACGGTCGAGTCGTCGGTGTGATCGCGTTGGCCGACGCTGCCCGTGAGACAGCGGCAGCCGCCGTCACTGCGCTGCACGACGAAGAGATCGACGTGGTCATGCTGACCGGCGACAACGAGGCCACCGCCCGCCGGATCGCTCAACAGCTCGGCATTGACACGGTGATCGCCGAGGTGCTGCCAGGCGACAAAGCGAGCGTCATCAGCGATCTACAGCTTCAGGGCAAACGAGTGGCCATGGTTGGCGACGGCGTTAACGACGCACCAGCTCTAGCCCAAGCCGATCTTGGCGTCGCGATTGGTGCGGGTACCGACGTTGCGATCGAGACTGCGGATGTCGTCCTGATGCGTTCAGATCCCGTTGACGTTGCGACTGCCCTGCAGATTGGCCACGGAACGCGGCGAAAGATGCGCCAGAACCTCGGCTGGGCGGTCGGTTACAACGCCGTTGCACTGCCCATCGCTGCGGGTGTCTTCGCTCCGGCGCTGGTGCTTGGCCCAGAAATTGCGGCACTGACCATGTCGGGGTCGTCGTTCCTGGTGGCAGTCAACGCCCTGCTACTCAAACGTTTGTCACTGCCGACCGCGAACGCCGCACGCACGGTCTAGCGGGCGGCACGGCCTTCAATCACTCGCGGTCTTCGAGGTTGACGAAGTCGCGCGCAGTCTCCCCGAGGTATATCTGTCGCGGTCGACCGATCTTGGTCTGTGGGTCGTCGATCATCTCTCGCCACTGAGCGATCCAGCCCGGCAGCCGGCCCAAGGCGAACAGCACGGTGAACATGGGAGTGGGGAAGCCCATCGCTTTGTAGATGAGTCCGGTGTAGAAGTCGACGTTGGGATAGAGCTTTCGAGAGACGAAGAAGTCGTCGGCGAGGGCGACCTCCTCGAGGCGCAGGGCGATGTCGAGCAGCGGGTCGTCCACGCCTAGGGAGATGAACAGGTCGTGGGCCGCCTGCTTGATCAGGGTTGCTCGCGGGTCGTAGTTCTTGTAGACGGGGTGACCAAAGCCCATCAGCTTGACTCCAGGCTCCTTGTCCTTGACGCGCTGCACGAACCGATCGACATTGCCTCCGTCCGCCTCGATTCCGACGAGCATGTCCATGACCGCTTGGTTGGCGCCTCCGTGTAGTGGACCGAAGAGTGCGTTGACGCCAGCAGAGACCGACGCGAAGAGGTTGGCATGCGATGACCCGACCAGCCGGACGGTTGACGTTGAGCAGTTCTGCTCGTGGTCGGCGTGCAGGACCAACAGCATGTCGAGAGTCTTGGCGATTAGCGGGTCGACCTCGTACTCCTCGGCCGGCACGCCAAAGGTCAGTCGTTGAAAGTTCTCGACATAGCCCAGGGAGTTGTCGGGGTACAGGAACGGTTGCCCGATGGACTTCTTGTAGGCATAGGCCGCGATCGTCGGCACCTTGGC
>JBDTTS010000377.1:0-2723 GCA_039930525.1 Actinomycetes bacterium
TCAGTGCCCACTGCGACCTGCCGTGCGGCGTCTACGACCCTGCTCAGGCCAAGATTGAGGCTGAGTCGGTGAAGGCGTGCATGCAGAAGTACCACGGCAGCGAAGACGCTGACTTCAGGGCGCGCGCGGTCTCCATCAAGGAGCAGCGCTCGAACATGGTCAAGGAGCACCTGTGGGTGCTCTGGACCGACTACTTCAAGCCGCCGCACTTCGAGAAGTACCCGCAGCTGAACGGGCTCTTCAACGAAGCCACCAAGCTTGCCGGAGCTGGCGGCACCAAGGGCAGCACCGATGTCGCCGTTGCCGACCAGCTGCTTGGCAAGATCGACGAGATCTCGACCATCTTCTGGGAGACCAAGAAGGCCTGACACCCTCAACTCCTCACGCAGGGCGGGTCCCGACATCGTCGGTCCCGCCCTGCGTCATGATTCAAGGCATGACGACGCACCGCATTCGCCCTGCTGCGCCAGCCGACATCCCCCAGATCTTCGCGATGGTGTGCGAGCTGGCCGAGTACGAGAAGGCTCGGCACGAAGTGCAGTCGAATGAGGAGTTGTTCAGCGAGGCCCTCTTCTGCGACGAACCGGCGGTCTGGTGCTCGATTCTCGAACACCAGGAGTCAGACGATCCGGACGCGGACGAGTGGGTCATCGCGGGCATGGCCATCTGGTTTCGCAACTTCTTCACCTGGACCGCGAAGCACTCGATCTACCTCGACGACCTCTACGTCCGTGAGCAGTATCGCGGATTGGGCTACGGCAAAGCGCTGCTGCAACATCTCGCGCAGATCTGCATCGACCGTGGCTACCCCCGGCTGGACTGGTGGGTGCTCGACTGGAACCCGGCTGTCGCCTTCTACAAGAAGATCGGCGCGCTCTCGATGGACGACTGGACCGTCAATCGACTGACCGGCGACCCGCTCAAACGCCTGGCCGCAGGACGCTTCGATGACACCGGTGACCCCGAAGCTGTCTAGAGGACCAGCGGCGACCGCCGATGTTGGAGCGGTTTGTGCCGTCAGAGCGGACGCCGGCGCGCTTTGCGCAGGCGTCGTCGGTCAGGAGTTGTCGTAGATCAGGTGCTGCCGTACCTCACGGCTGAAGAGCAGCCGCAGCACGACAACAGCGACCACCACGACCAGCCCCCACACGACTCGAGCCACGGGGGCCGCCGCACCGAAGAACGTGATCGCGGCGATGCCGAAGAGTCCTTGTGTGAACAGGATCGGGGTGAAGGCCCAGCGGCGGCCGGCCACCACGCCCCTGGAGACGACCACCAGGCCGGCACTCCAGATGCCCATCACCACGGCGACGAACCAGACCGCGCCCCACTCTGCATCGTCGCTGCTTGCGGCGCCCAACACGTCGACGGCAATGAACACCACCATTGCCACCGCTTCGGCGAGGACAGCCACCGAGAGCGCCCTCGCCGGGGGGGGAGCAGCCGGCGGTACCGTCGCATCTGGGGCGTCGTCAGGGGTCACGGCGGGAGCGTAACCCGAGGCGTAGGCTGGCGCTCATGCAGCGGGCCTGGCTGATCGTGAACCCCGAAGCCACCACCACGAGCCCTCGCGCGCGTGACGTCCTCACTCAAGCGCTTGGCTCGCAGGTGTCCCTCGAAATCGCCGAGACTCGCGCTCGCGGTCATGCTGCCGAACTAGCCTTCGACGCCGGACGCGCTGGCGCCGACCTGGTCATCGTCCTAGGCGGCGACGGCACCGTGAACGAGGTCGTCAACGGCATGCTCGCCGACGGTGCCGACTCTGGGGCCCCGACCCTCGCCGTGGTGCCGGGCGGCAGCACCAATGTCTTCGCTCGCTCACTGGGCATGCCAGACGACCGCGTCGAGGCAACCGGTTACCTGCTTGAGCTGCTTCGCGACCGCACTGAGCGCACGATCGGTCTGGGGCGAGCCGACCACCGCTGGTTCACCTTCACAGCCGGTCTCGGCCTCGATGCCGATGTGGTCGCGCAGGTCGAACGAAAGCGCGCGTCCGGACGTCGATCGAGCCACGCACTCTACGTCCGCACTGCCCTCCGTTCGGCCTCCAGACGGACCGCCAGGCACTCTCCTGCCCTACACCTGGGTGGACTCGACGACCCGGTCGAGGCGCCGGTGGGGATGGTGCTCGTCGGCAACACCTCACCGTGGACCTACCTGGGCCGTCTCCCCGTCGACCCGTTCCCTGGTGCCTCGTTCGACCTCGGCCTCGACCTGCTCGCCATGCAGCAGGTGAGTCTCAGCCGCACTCTGCGAGTCGCCCGGCAAGCCATCGGGGCCCGTGAGCGCCCACCAGCGGGGTCGGGAGTCGTCCACCGGCACGATCTGAGCGCCTTCACGGTGGTCAGCGACGAACCGGCTGCCTTCCAGGTTGACGGCGACTACCTCGGCGAACGGGACTCGGTGACCTTCGAGGCTGTACCGAAGGCCCTTACCGTCGTGGCACGGGCCGATGACGGCTCCTGACCGACCCGTTCGTCGTCCTGTGACCTGCGGCGATGTGACGCATCTGACATAACCGTCGCGGGATTGGGCATCGTGATCGTCTTGTGGTCGGACGCACCTTCTGTAAGGGTGAGAAAGGCCGCTTCGTCTCCGACCCCCCGAGCGACGAGCGGAGCGGTGCGACGCCTGGTGCAACCCCTCCAGCGGTCGCCCCCCATGACCAGCAAGGAGTGTGCATCGCATGGACTGGCGCCACCGTGCCGCCTGCCGTGACGAAG
>JBDTTS010000378.1:0-2723 GCA_039930525.1 Actinomycetes bacterium
AGCTGCAGTCACACCTCGACGCGCAGCCGACCGATGCGCGCGGATGGGCAATCCTCTCGTTGCTCCTGATCGAGCAAGGGCGCGCAAGCGCCGACCCCTCGGCGTACGCCCGAGCCGATGATGCGAGTGAAACTTCGCTCTCGGTGCAGACTCGTGGAAACGATTTGGCGTTGGCGGCCCGCGCCGCTCTCTACTCCGCCTATCACCGCTTCGACGAGGCGCTGCAGATGGCCAACCAGAGCCTCGCCATCAACCCCTATGGCCCCGCGGCCCTCGGCGTCCGGGTGGATGCGCTGACCGAGCTGGGACGGTTTCCTGCCGCTCAGCGAGCAGCTGTGGTGTTCGACACGAGGCAGCCTGGCCTTGCCGCCACCACACGCCTGGCCTACCAAGCCGAGCTCCGAGCAGACGACGACCAAGCGCGCCGACTCTTTGCCGCAGCTCTGGCCCAGGCCACCGACCCGGCGTCGATTGCCTTCACCGAGTTTCACCTTGGGGAACTGGCTCGTCGGGCAGGACAGCTCAACGCTGCGCAGGGACACTACGACGCGGCCCTGACCGCAGTGGCTGACGACCCAACGGCGCTGGCCGGACGCGCACGGGTCTTGGCGCTTCAAGGGAAGTTGCAGAGGGCGACAGCGATCCTCGAAGGCGTCGTTCAACGCGTTCCGTCGATTGAACACCTTGTCGCTCTCGGTGAGCTGCACGAGGTGCAGGGCGATGACGCCGCCGCACAGCAGCAGTACGACGTGGTGCGCGCCGCCGCTGACCTGTCCCGAAGTGCCGGTGTCCGACCCGACCTTGAGCTCGCGTGGTTCGAGGCCGATCACGGTAGCGCCAGAGCCGCTCTCGATCTGGCACGAGCTGAGTGGCGTGCGCGCAAGTCACCCTTGGTTGCTGACGCGCTGGCGTGGGCACTGCACGCCAACGGTGACGATGCCGAAGCGTTGAGGTACACCCGGCTCGCCACGGCCTACGGAGGAGATGCGCGCTCATGGCACCACCGCGGCGTCATCGAGGCAGCACTCGGGCAGGATGAGGCTGTACGTCACCTGCGATACGCGGTCAAGGTGGACCGCGGCTACGCCACTTGGCAGGCGGAGCAGGTGCAGATCGCGCTAGCTGACCTGGAGGGTCAACGATGAGTCGCACGTGGAGACGACTGTTCATCGTTGCGTTCGTCATGGTCACAACGGCGCTGGGCATGGCTTTGCCGGCTTCGGCGCACCCGCTGGGAAACTTCTCGGTGAACCATGCCAACGACATTGTGGTCTCGCCGAGCGAGGTGCGGATCACCCATGTCGTCGACCTTGCCGAGATACCGACTGTGCAGGCCATGCCGGCTATCGATGGCAACCAAGATCAGGTTGCCTCGATTGCCGAGCTGGGTGCCTTTGCGACCGAACGTTGCGCGGCCGATGCAGGAGAGCTGACCCTGACCGTCGGAGGTTCGCCGGTGACGCTTCGAGGGGGAGCGTCGGCGGCGGCCCTCAGCGAGGGTCAGGCAGGGCTGAACACCCTGCGCGTCGAATGTGAGTTGAGCGGTGAGGTCGCGATTGACGGGGCCAGCTCGCTGCAGTTCGTCGACGCGGCGGCGGCGGAGTCGACCGGCTGGAGCGAGGTGACACTCCGGGCGGATGAGGTCACTTTGACCGACGCCGATGTCCCAACGACAAGCCCGACAGCGGCGCTGACGGTATACCCGAGCGATCGCGAGTCGTCACCGATGCGGATTTCGGGCGCAACGTCAGAGGTTTCACCCGGCGGGGCGCCCCTTGTCGTTTCGTCTGATCGTGCCGATCAGGCGGAGGGGTTCGCACCCTTGCAGTGGGCGGCCGAAGTCCTCGGTCGGACGTCGTCTGCGGCTACCGGTCCGCTGGGGATGGTGCTCGCCCTCGTCATCGCCCTGGTGGTCGGCGCAGCTCATGCCCTTGCTCCCGGACACGGAAAGTCGCTGGTGGCCTTTGCGCTGGCTGGACGCGAGGAGCGAGCGGGCCGGGCGGCCCTGACGGTCGGCGTCACCGTGACGGCCACTCACACGGCCAGCGTCCTGGTGCTGGGTCTGGTGGTAGCTGGATCGGCGACTGTTGTTCCGGCTGGCATCTATCCCGCCCTCAGTTTGATCACCGGTGTTGTGATCGTCGGGATGGGTGGGGTCTTGCTACGCAATGCCTTGCGTGGCGGGGGTCATGGACATGCGCACCCCCATGAGGGAGACCCTGGATCGGGGTACTCGCATGTGGCCGGGCACTCACACCCTCATACGCATGGCCACTCCCATGACAATGAGGCACCGCACGCAGTCACGACCCTCGTAGCACCTCACGACAATGTGCCCGCCTCTTCGATAGAACTGCCGCGGGCTCGCCGGGGTGTGTTGGTCGCTCTCGGCGTCACGGGGGGCTTGCTCCCGAGCCCGTCAGCCGTAGTGGTGCTCCTTGCGGCCGTTGCGGCCGGTCGGGCTTGGTACGGCGTTCTGCTGGTCTTGGCATTCGGAGTGGGGATGGCGGTGACATTGGCCGGCGTCGGATTTGCGGTCTTACGAGGCCAGCAGCGGTTGCTAGCGATGGCAGAGCGCTCACCTCGCGCCTCTTTCACGCGGGTGCTTCGGTGGGTTCCTGTTGCGACGGCCTCTGTAGTGCTGGCCGTTGGCATGTTCATGGTGGCGGCAGCGCTCTGATCTCATAACTAGACCAGCGACGCGTCCTGGTGCACATGCAATA
>JBDTTS010000379.1:0-2713 GCA_039930525.1 Actinomycetes bacterium
CAGCCCGGCGTACGGCGACCGGTAGGCCGCCTTGTTCACACAGGCCCGCACGGACACGCCGGCCCCGGCAAGTGCGGGAAGCGCCGCCGCAAGGACCGGCCGCGCCGGTGCCATCGCGCTCACGAGCAGGATCTGGGTCATCTGTCGCCTCCTGCTATGACGAGATCCTCGAGCTCGCTAATGGGCGACTCCAGCTGTCGTCGACGCTCGAACTTCTCGGCATGCTCCCGACCTGCGGCTCGCTGCTCCACCGTCGCGGAGCGGGCCATCACGGCGGCGTCCACAACGGCCTGCCGGAGGGCGTCCACGTCAAGTGACCGAGGCCGCGCCCACAGCGGATACCCCTCCAGGATATCGGCAGCCCCGTGCTCGTAGCCGTGGGCAGAGACGATCGGGAGGCCGCTGGCCATGTACTCGTAGACCTTGCCGGAGGTCATGAAGCGCCCCCCTGGCAACGCGAGCACCAGCGCGTCCGAGTCGTCGTACACCTTGGCAACCTCCGAGCGGGGGACGGGTCCGTGGTAGCGGACACCGTTGGCACCGTGCTGTCCAATGGTCTTGGCGTAGGCGTTGGCGCCGCTCGCGTAGCCGGCGCCGATGTAGCCGTAGAAGTCCAGGGTGGCCCCATGGAGGCTGGCCTCCGCCGTGCGCGCCTGCTTCCACGCGTCGATCAAAACGAGGAACTGCGAGTACGGGAGCTTGAGGTTGCCCAGAAAGGTGAACTTCAGACCCGATCCCGGTTGCGGGGCCGACGAGCTGATCGAGGGCGCCGAGTCAAGGTCCCACCCGTTACGCACGACTCGGAGGCGGTCAGCGGCCTCGGGGTATCGCTGCGCGTAGAAGTCCCTGATCGGATCGTTGACGAACCAGCAGCGCTGGGCGTCCCGGACAACCCGGGCGTCCCACTTCCCACGAGGGCTGTCCCTGGCGAACGCCTCGCCTTCGGCCATGACGTCCACGGACCATCCGTCCCGGAAGTCCACGACATACGGCACCCCATGGCGACGGTGAAAACGCCACGCGGCGGCCATCGTGACGTATGGCGCAGGCGAAACCATCAACAGGTCGGCCGAGTCCTGCAGGTGCACCTTCTCGAGCGCTCGTTCCAGCGGTGCCCGGTAGACCCCCCAGACGGGTTCGGGGAAAGAGATCTGCTCGATGCGCCGCCGGAACTTCAGCCACCGCGCGGTGTGCCTTGCCCGGAACCACGAGTAGTGCTGCAGGTCCGGGTCGAAGTCCGGACGGTGCAGCGGGAGCAGAACCTGCTTGATCGACGGGCTGACCTGCGCCGCCAGCGACCGGTCCAGCCCGAACTCTCGCAGCCATGCCTCCTCGTCGAGGTTCACCACGGTCACCCGCCAACCACGCTCAACGGCGAGGTTGGCGACTTCCTTCATCCGATACGCACAGCTCTTCGCAGCCGGAGGAAATCCCAGTGCGAGGTAGAGCAGATGTGGTCGGACACCGTCACGCTTCGCGCCATCGGGGCTCATGACGTGCCGCCCGTGGGGACGCCCAGCAGGTCGTCGTATCGGGGACCTGTCACCGACTGGTCGAAGGTCGACAACGCATGCTCCTGCGCGCGCGCTCCTTCGGCTCGCCAGATGGCTTCGTCCTTTGTGGTGCGCAAGATTCTCTGCGCGGCGTCAGCTGGCGAGTGCACGATCCATTCCTCTGGGTAGACGGCAGCGGCTCCCCCGTAGGGGACGAAGAACGGCCAGTCGCGCACCACGGGCACGGCGCCACTGGCTGCACCCTCAGCGACGGCAGCGTGGAACGACTCCCGAACACTGGAGGAGACAATTGTGCCGACCCGCGCGAGCATACCCGGCACGTCGTCGGTCTGGCCGACGAACTCGACCGACCCGGCGACGTCCGCACGCGCCGCCCGCTCCCGGACGTTGGCGACATAGCTGGTCACGGCCTTCGGGGAGCTCTCGCCGGGACCCGCCCCGACAAGAAGCAACCGGTAGCTGGGGTCGTGGCGACGAAGCTCAGCCAGCACGTCGATGGCCCAGATCGCGTCCTTGGCGGGGACCGCCCAGCCAAGCACGGCGAGGGTCCTGCGAACGTCGGCGCCCTTGTCACGCTGCATCCGTCGAAGGTCCATCAGGACAGGCAGGACATGCTGGCGAGCGGGCAGGTCGCTGACGATGCGCGAAGCGAGCCGTTGCAGGTGCCGGCCGACGAAGACCACGTCGTCCACTCGGGACCAGTCCACCAGATGCGGGAAGCAGGTAAACGCCTCATAGCTGTGCAGCCGCACGACCACCTTTGCGCTGCCAGGGTCCAGGGCGGTGATGAGCACCGCAGCCCGCTGGCTCCAGTCGACAAAGACGACGTCGGACCAGCGAAGGTCAGCTGAGATCCGCTCGGAGTGCGGCATCGCGGCCAGCGCCGCGGGAGCCAGCAACCGGGCACGCGTCACCTGCCGGACCGACTCCGGCAGCTGACCAGGGGTGACTCTGCGCACATCCAGCGGCCGAACCTCGACATCACCGCGCCCCTGGTACCGGTCAATGATCGGCGTCGTGAAGGTGAAGTTCAGGTAGGAGGCGACGAGCAGGCGTCTGGTCGGGAGGTTGGCTGCCCCCTGTGAGCGGTGGTCCGAGCGGGTCGCGTGGGCGAAGGCCGACGACTCGCGGAACGGCGCAAGATACCCTTCCGGATCCGCGGCCAGCGGGGACGCCGGACGGTCGAAATGCAGTGCCCG
>JBDTTS010000380.1:0-2708 GCA_039930525.1 Actinomycetes bacterium
GCCATGTGCGCCAGACACAGCCCCACCGACAGCGCCGAGGGCGCCTCCAACGTGACCACCAGCCCGACGACGCACCGGGAGAAGACATCCTCCCCGACGGTCACGTAGGCCCGCCCGATCGGCAGCCGGTGCGCCTCGTCGACCACGACGACATCCACGACCGTGTGATCGATCTGCACCTGCTCCAGCACGCCACCCACCGGCGGGACCGGCCCGCCAGCCGATTGCAGCGCCCGGGCCGCGTCCGCCCCCTCCCGGGCCCTCGTCGAGGCCACCGGGTCCATCCTGGCGATACGCATACTCCGCACCACCGCGCCGCGTGAGGGCGCCGGCAACCCGAGCGGCAGGCGTGGACCCCGGAGCCAACCAGTGCATCTGCCACGGCGTCGTCGGGATGGTCGAGGTCCTGGCGACAGTCGCGGCATCAGACGTGCTGCCGGCGCCGCTCCGGGCCCGAGCCGAGGCCGTGAGTCGGTCGAGTTGAGACCTCCTCGTCTCGTGGTACGAGCGCAGCGAGTGGCCGCTCGGGGGCCATCGTCGGGAACCTGTCCCCCTGCTGCTCGGGAGCGCGGGCATCGGCTGCGCCGCGATGCGGCGCCTCGATCCCAATGTCCCATCCGTCCTGTGATCGATCCGACCACCACGTTCGGCCCGGCGGACACCGCAGGTCGAGAAACGACCAACCATGACCGCACCCCCGCATCGTCGGTCTCGTCACCGAGTGGTCGACCACCGTGACGTTGAAGGGCTGTGTGCCGGCACACCGATGGAGGTCGAGATGTCCGGTGAGTCCAACCCCATCGCCAAGGGCGATCAGCGGCGGCGGCCGGGACATGCTCGCGTTCACCACGCCATTGCACGCAGGCGCGTCATTGCGCATCAGCAGCTGCTGCGTCGCAACCGTCCGTGTTCATCGGCTCGGTCCCGACCGACTTCGCCCAACTCCCCCCGCTCACGATCGACGCACCGATGTTCCAGTGCGCCGAGGGGTCGCCGTCTCCGGTGGGTTCCCGGGGGCGATGGCCGCCGTGTTCTCAAGCGGCGTGCTGCTGGGCCAGGCCCCGATCGGACCGGAGGGGTGGACCCACTTCCTCGTCAGGGCTCAGATAAGTACGCTGTCACCAGCCGCAAACGAGACACGGGATCCGATGTTGAGCAGATCGACGTAGCGCTGGACCTGACGCCGCCCTGTGCACTCGGAATTGAGGTTGACGAAAACCCTGCTCACCGTCAGGGAGTGGATCTCACTGACTTCGCACCAGTGCGGCCGTTCGTGAAACAGCCAGCCGCCCGGGCTGTGCACGTCTGGGCACATGGGAGGCATGATGGTCAGGATCCTTGAACTCGGAAGTGACGGGGATGACGTCAAGTTCCTGCAGGATCGCCTGAACGAGGCCCTACCGTCGGCCTTGTCGCCACTTCTCGTCGACGGCGACTTCGGGCCCGTGACGCTGGGCCGGGTGAATGAGTACCAAGGCGATCACCGGTTGGCTGTGAACGGCGTAGTGGGTCCCGTCACTTGGACCAATGTCCTTGGGCACACGGTCGCGGAGACGCCCGGCTTCTTCGTCCTCGGCAGACAGTTTTACGACTATGAGGGCACCAGAGTGCTCCTGCGCGGAGTGAACAAGATGTCGGTGTTTGAGCAGCAGGAGGATCAGGTCGGGCAGATCTCCTTCCCCGAGATCAAGAAGACGGGAGCGAACACGGTCCGCATCGTCTGGAGAAAGGCCGTGAACGACCCTCCTGAATCCACCGATCCAGAAGTACTCAAGGGCCTGATCCACCAAGCGAAGACCAACCGCCTCATACCGATGATCGAGTTGCACGATGCCACTGGCGACTGGAGCAAGCTCGACGAGTTGGTGGACTACTGGGAACAGAAGAGCAAGATGCTGACGCAGCACGATCAGTATCTCCTGCTCAACATCGGCAACGAGGTGGGCGACTGGGACGTGACACGGTCTCAGTTCGTCGAGGGATACACGTCGGCGGTCCAACGGCTACGGGCTGTTGGCATCAAGACCCCCCTGGTGATCGACGCTGCGGGCTGGGGCCAGGATCTCAATCTGCTGAACCAGTCGGCTGCCGACCTCCTCGCCGCCGATCCCGAGGGGAACCTCGTCTTCTCCGTTCACATCTACTGGTCGGAGAAGGACGAGCCGGGATCGGTTCCCACGCGTATCCAGCGTGCGGTGGATCTCGGATATCCGCTGATCATCGGGGAATTCTCGGCCTACGGCGCTTATGCAGGAGAGGGCGTAAGCATTTGCAGCGAAGCCGGCAAGGTCGACTACCGGGCCGTCCTGGAAGCCTGTCACCAACACGAGATCGGCTGGTATGCCTGGGAGTGGGGTCCGGGCAACGGCTACCAAAACGAGAAGGGCGAGGGAGACCCTAAGTGCGTCGTGATGGACATGACGCCGGACCGAAAGTTTGCCGACATCAAACCGGGCTGGGCTCATGAGGTTGCGGTCTCCAGTCCCTACGGTATCCAGAAGACAGCCGTCACTCCCTCGTGGATGACCTGAACGTCGGTCCGTACCTATTGAGCCCGCTTTCATAAGCCTCCAGAGAGGCGGTTATGGGGCTGGCGCGTGGTGGCGCCAGTGACGGGGCCGGGGCCCCTGGCCAGCATCCGCTCCATCGCCAATTCGTACTTGTCGCGGTAGGAGGTCGGGCCTTCCAAGGCGAGGGTGACCATGCCT
>JBDTTS010000381.1:0-2706 GCA_039930525.1 Actinomycetes bacterium
GGATTCTTTGGTGATGGGTCAGGCGTTGGCTCGCCTCACCAAGAAGCAGCGGGCGGTGCTGGTGTTGCGGTACTTCGACGACCTGACAGAGAAGCAAGTTGCCGACATCCTCGGGGTGTCTGTGGGAACGGTGAAGAGCCAGTCATCGGCTGCGCTTGCTCGGCTCCGCCAGGTTGCACCTGAGGTGGCTGCATTCGGAAGTGTCGGTGAGACCCATGACTGATGAGACCCGGGTACGGACGCTGCTGGCGGAGTACGCCGGGACTGTCCCAGTCCACGACTTTGCTGGGAATGCGTGGGACCGTGGGCGGGCCCGGCGCAGGAACCGACGTCTGGGTGGGGTTGTAGCCGTTGCGGCTGCCACCGCCGTGGTCGTCCTTGCCTACTCGGGGCTCGATGGGCGACTCTTCTCTGAGCCGATACCGCCTGCGTCCCCGTCACCCTCTCCGTCGCCCTCGTTGTCTCCGTCCCCTTCCGAGACAAAGACAACAGAGGCGCCGAAAGGACCTCCCGTATTCAAGTGGGCTCAGGGGCTGCCGCGCGGAGAAGATGCCCGAGCCGCATTCGGTGTTGGTGGAGTCCTCTACGCGGGTGACCAGCGGCTCCGGATGCCGGGAGTTCCACGCTGGCACAACGGCGTCTACGCCAGTACACCGAACGGGTGGATGATCTCGTGGTCCGACTGCGAGAATCAGGCCAGGAACTGTTCGTTCAACGGATTGATGGCCACTGACGGCTCGATCACCACGTTGCCGTATCCCGCCAGCGGCGCACGCGAGACATTCGCGATTTCCCCCGACTACAGCCGCGTCATGTTCGACCGCTGGATCCTCGACGCTAACACCGGTGAAGTCCTCGCCGACCTTCCCAACAACGTCGGATACATCAACGCCTGGACCCCCAACGGAATCGTCTATTTCGACGAGAGGGGAGGAGCGAATCAGCAGCGGTGGTGGCAACCCGGAAGTCGTCCCATCCGCATGAAAGGCGGCGCGGACTATCGATCCGACGGCCTAGGTATCGGTTTCGGGGGCGGCTGCTCTACCGTCCAACGACTTCTGGCGGGGGGCGAGGTCGCAGTGGTTATGGACTATTGCGAGGACGACCCACTTGCGGACCTATCCCCATCCGGGACTCGAGCTGTCACCGACAGCGGGCTCATCATCAATGTCCCGGGTGGCCGAGAACTTGGCTCGCTTGACGTCCCCGACAATTTCTCCACTGATTACTACCCCGAATCGATGCTTTGGGAGGACGCCAACAACATCCTGTACGTCATCCCGGACTACAAGGCCACCTTCCGGTCGCCAATGCTCATCGTGCGGTGCAGCGCCACATCCGGAGAATGCGAACGCGCAAGCGCAACCCTCAGCGACTACGCCAGCTTCATCCACTTGCTACCCCTGGACCCCGAAGCGCCGCGCGATGGAACGACCTAGAACCCTCAGCGCCCGCTGAATTGGCCGGCGCCCTGGCGACAACGCTTCCTTGGCAATCGGGGATGCATCGTTGTCACGATGGTGTGTGGCTCAAGTTTGTCCCCGGAGTGGGTCCACCAGGTAGTGGCTCTCCCGGACGGGCAGCAGTCACCGACGTGCCAACCGAAGACCTCCGATCCTTGTCTTCCTGGCCAGCAAAGAAGGACAGCGACAGGGTCGGTGTCATGATTGCACCATGGTCAGCAGTCGTTCACGAGTTGTCGCTCAATGGCGCTCTCGCGCACTCGGCGTCGTCAGGTACTTCGCTTGGGGACTTCTGATCCTTCTCGCCATCGGTGTGGCAATGAAGATTGGCGACTGGATCTGAGTCTTCACCGAGGCACTCACTGTGGATCCAGCGTTGTGAGGGTGGTGTAGGGCTCAAACCTTCCCTCGGTGTAGGTCCAGACGGTGGTGGCGCTCCCCGATGGGCAGCAATCAGAGACGCTCGTGACGAAGACTCCCTCAACGACTCTGACCTGCCTGCGAGCCATCCTGCCATCGATGACGAGGTTGGCGTGGAGTCGCTCGTTCTGCAGCTGGGGTTTCAGTAGGCCCAACTCATGCAGTTCCCCGCGTGCTTTGGAGTAGACAGCAGCGCTCATCAGGAGCCGACCAGCTCCAGTACCCCCGTTGTTACTGCAATAGAAGGTGACCGCAGCGGCAGGCTCGCCCTTCAGGTCGCCATACGAGAGCCTCACGATGTGCAGCTGGTAGTAGCGCTGACCATCACCCCCAGGCGGCTTCGGGTAGCCGTTGCGGTTCGGGATGAGTGCGTACCCCTTGTGCAAGGTGATCGGTGACGACGAGAAGCACGCATCACCCGAGACCGTCACGTTCCGCCAGTTCACCGACCGCAGACCCCGAGCGGAGGCTGTCCGCGTCTTTGAAGGGGCAGGTCGAGCAGAGGTGGTCGCCGTGATCGACGGGGCAGACTCAGCAGATGCCGTCGGCGTCACCGACGGGGCAGGTTGAGCGGACTGGGTACCGCCACACGTTTCTGCGATCTAGATGTCCCCGGTCCAGTCCCGCTCGTTCGCTCCGGCAATCGCCGAGCACCCGAATCTGACGGCGTGCCTACGCTCAGGGTGCCGCCACATCGTGCGCCTGCGAAGCCGGATGGTTAGCGGCGCAGCCACTCGCCTAGATCGGCCTCGACCAGTAGTGCGCGTGCTTCCGCTTCTCGCCCATCCGGCACGAGGACCCTCTGCTGGATGACGAGCATGGA
>JBDTTS010000382.1:0-2694 GCA_039930525.1 Actinomycetes bacterium
GGGGCACGGTCTGGCTCTGGCATGGAAACCTCGACCCGGTAGGCCGTCGTCGAGTGTCGCTCTTGAGCGCGACGACACTTCCGATGCTGATCGCGTTGTCCGAAGTGTCGGTGCGCACCGACCTGATGTCGCGCCAAAGCGCAGCCATCATGATCGGGGCCGGCGTGATCTCGGTGCTCGTGCTTCCGGCACTGGCTGTGCGTGGCGTGGACCAACCGAACCAGGAACCAGCGCCGAGCTAACCGGCCATCGTGTCGAGAATGAGTGAAACGTCAGCTTCAGTCGTCCGCGGGTTGACGACGGCGAACCGCGTCACCGTCTCGCCGTAGTGCGTCGTGGGCAGTACGAACGCGAAGTTGGCAGCCAGCAGGCGGTCTGACCAGGCGTAATAGTCCGCACGCTTCCAGCCCAGGCGCCGGAAAACCACGACCGACAGGTTGGGCTCGCGGACGAGCTCAAGATACTCACGTCGACGGACGTCTGCCGCCGCAGATCGTGCAACCGTGAGCGTCCGCTCGACGGCGTTGGTGTACGCCTGAGTGCCATGTGTCGCGAGGCTGAACCACAGCGGCAGGCCTCTCGCTCGGCGCGAAAGGTGGACGGCGTAGTCGCTCGGGTTCCACTCGGTGTCTTCGTTGATGGCTTCGAGATAGCCAGCGGTCTGCGTGTGGGCGGCCTTGCCGAGTGCCGGCTCGCGATAGAGCAACGCGCAAGCGTCAAACGGCGAGAAGAGCCACTTGTGCGGGTCGACGATCAGCGAGTCGACGCCATCGATGCCGTCGAACACCTCGCGCGCACTTGGGGCGCAAAGCGCGGCAAGGCCGTAGGCACCGTCTACGTGAACCCACAGATTGTGCTCGCGGCCCACCTCGACGGCACCTCTGATGTCGTCGACCACGCCGTAGTTGGTGGTGCCTCCGGTGGCGACGATGGCGAACAGGTCGTCAGCGCCATGCTCGGCGACCGTTGCGCGCAGGGCGTCCGCCGTCATGCGTCCGTGTTCGTCGACGGGCACGGTGACGACGTCGACGTCCATGACGCGAGCAGCGTGTTGCATCGACGAGTGCGCTTCGACGCTGCACGCGAAGGCCCATCGCGCAGGACGGCTGTCGCCGCGGCGTGCGGCGGCGGTGTGCCGCGCGGCCACCAGCGCCGACAGGTTGCCGTTTGTTCCGCCCTGGACGAAGCAGCCGCCAGCTTCGGCGGGGAGACCGGCGAGGTCGGCGATCCACCTCAGGGCCTGGTTCTCGGCGTAGACGGCACCGGCTCCCTCGAGCCATGAGCCGCCGTAGATCGACGAGGCTCCGACCACCAAATCGAAGAGCGTTGCCGCCTCGGTGGGAGCGGCCGGGATGAACGACAGGTAGCGCGGGTTGTCGACGGAGAGGCACGCGGGGGCGAACACCTCGGTGAAGAGGCGCAGCGCCTCGTCGCCACCGAAGCCGTCAGCGGTGATCGTCTGGCCAGCCGCCGCGCTGATCACGGCCGGCGGTTTGGCACCGTCCAGGGGCACTGGATCGAGACGCAGGCGCAGCCGTGCGTAGTCGATGACCTGTTGCAAGAGCCGCTCGGTGTCGGCGTCGAACGTGTGCATCGTGGCACTGTAGGCCCGTTCCGGCATCCGGCGTCAGCGCTTGCGGTGGATCACGCAGCCACGGGGGCGACAAGCGGCGTCCCGTGAGTTACCGTGATCGAACCTACGGAACCGTAAGTTATGAGGAGCTCCCCGTGTCCGCTGACAACGACGTGCTCGCCACCCGACTGCTCACCGAGCTGGAACCCGTGGTGGCCGGCGAGATCAACCGGCATCACTCGATGGCGCGTGACTGGTACCCGCACGAGTACGTGCCGTGGAGCGAGGGACGCACGTTTGGCGGCGCCCTCGACGGCGAGCCTTGGCAGCCGGCCGAGCAGCGGTTCAGCGACGCGTCCCGCGCGGCGCTGATCGTGAACCTGCTCACCGAAGACAACCTGCCCAGCTACCACTTCGAGATCGCGAACCAGTTCACGCGCGAGGGCGCCTGGGGCGAATGGGTACATCGGTGGACCGCCGAGGAGGGACGCCATGCACAGGTGATCCGCGACTACTTGACGGTGACGCGGTCGGTCGACCCGAACGAGCTCGAGGACCTGCGAATGGCACACATGCAGACCGGGTTCACCGCCCTGCACCCGGGCATGCTCGGTGGACTGGCGTACGTGTCGTTCCAAGAGTTGGCGACCCGCGTGTCACACCGCAACACCGGCAAGTCGACCGGTGACCCGGTGGCCGAGCAGATGTTTCAGCGCATCGCCCTGGACGAGAACCTGCACATGATCTTCTACCGCAACATGCTGGGCGCCGCGTTCGAGCTGGCGCCCGACGAGGTCATGGGGGCCGTGCGCGACGTCGTCCTGGATTTCAAGATGCCAGGGCACGACATCCCCGGGTTCCAGCGCAAGGCGGTGCAGATCGCCCTCGCTGGCATCTACGACCTGCGCCAGCACAAGGACGAGGTCCTCATGCCGGTGCTGCGTCACTGGAAGGTATTCGAGCGCACCGACCTAGGGCCAGAGGGTGAGAAGGCGCGTCAGCAGGTGGCGGAGTTCCTCGAGGATCTTGAGGTGACGGCGTCCCGCTTCGAAGAGAAGCGCGATGCGCTCAAGGCCCGCCTCGCCGCCCGCTAGTTCCCCCAACGCGTGAGTTTGTGGCGG
>JBDTTS010000383.1:0-2689 GCA_039930525.1 Actinomycetes bacterium
CTGGCGCTGGAGGGTGCGCAGCTCACCCTCCTGGGCCGCGACATCGGTCGGCTGGAGGCGCTGGACCTCGATGCGGAGCTGGTGACGGGTGATCTGCGCGACCCTGAGACGTCCGTGCGGGCCGCAGCCGCGGCCGTCGCGGAATACGGCCGCCTCGACAGTCTGGTCGTCGCCTCCGGTGTCGTCGCGTTCGGTCAGGTGGGCGACTTGCCCGACGAGGCGCTCGTTGATCTCTTCCTGGTCAACACGCTGGCACCTGTCCGGCTGCTGCGGGCCGCGCTGCCCCACCTGGTCGCGTCCGCCCGCGACGGTCGATCTCCCTTCATCGTCAACGTCAGCGCGGTCGTCGCCGAGCAACCTACCGCCGGCATGGCCGCCTACTCCGCGTCGAAGGCAGCGCTGACCGCCTACGACGTCGCCGCCGGCCGTGAACTGCGCCGAGCCGGGATCCGCCTGATCGACGCCCGTCCACCGCACACCGAGACCGGACTGGCCGAACGTCCACTCGCCGGTACGGCACCGCGGCTGCCCCCCGGCCTCGACCCCGACGCCGTCGCAGCGCGGGTGATCGCGGCCCTACTCGATGAAGAGCGCGACCTGCCCAGCACCTCCTTCGGCTGAGACGACCTCGGCTCGCCATGCAGTGCCGATGGGATCGGGGAAGAATGCGAGCGAGGAAAGAGGTCCACCATGAGCCAGATTAATGTCAACACCGGGATCGCCGAGTCGGATCGGGCGTCAATCGCTAACGCTCTGTCCCAACTGCTCGCCGACAGCTACACCCTGTACCTGAAGACCCACAACTACCACTGGAATGTGACCGGGCCCCACTTCGGCTCCCTGCACGCGCTGTTCGAGGCGCAGTACACCGATTTGGCCTCGGCGGTGGACTTGGTCGCAGAACGGATCAGGGCCCTCGGCCACCGCGCACCCGGCTCCTACGCGGAGTTCTCCGCGCGAACCGAGTTGGACGAGGCGACCATAGAGTCCACCAAAGCCATGGAGATGGTGGCCGCACTGGCAAGCGATCACCAGACGGTGGCCCGGGCCGCCGCTCGAGTCGTCTCAGTGGCCAGCTCGGGCGGAGACGAACCGACAGCTGGTCTGGCAACGACACGACAAGAGGTGCACGAGAAGGCCGCCTGGATGCTGCGGTCCTTTCTGGAGTGACCACCGATGGAAAGCGTGGGCTACCGGCCGCTGAAAGCCACTGCCGAGTCGCGCGGTCGTCCACTCGGTGTCACGCTGCATCGACACACCCCGACTTAGGAGAACCCCAATGCTCGCTCAGCGGATGAAAGACATCGGCATCACCAGTGACGTACTGCAGATCCTCGGCTTCGCCTCGGTCCTTGGCAGCATCGCGACCTGGCGCACGGCCACAGGATCAGGAGACTCCGCGCACGCAGAGCGTTTCGGCATCTTCGTCGGCCTCTGGGCGCCGACATTCTTCGCCCTCGCAGGTCAGTTGGCCGTCGTTGAAGCCCAGGACGCAAAGGCCATCGACCAGAACTCCTAGCACCAGGCCGCCGGCCAACTCGCAAGCACCGCACGGCGCCAACCACCAAGTCATTGACCCCGGTGGACGCATCAAGGGAGTACGACGAGCTTTCCGGTGGCCCGCCCGGCTTCCATGTCGGAGTGGGCCAGTGCGATCTCGTCCAGCCGGTAGGAGCCCTGGATCGGCACCTGGGCCTCACCGGCCGCGACTGCGTCCAGGAAATCCTGCAGCACACCCCGCGGCAGATCGCTGGCATCGCCACCGTAGGCCTACTGCCCGGACTGCTGCTGCTCGACTTCGGCATCGGCCTGGTTGTCATGTCGGTGTCGATGACCGCGATGAACGGCACCCCAGCAGCACGCCGGGATAGCGTTCGACTTCCCAATGACCATGAGGTCGGTGCAGTCGTCCACATACACCACTGATGCTGAGTTCCTGTTAGACGCGACCTATCGCGTACGCGGGGCCGATCCGGTTTGCAGGCGACGGGACGCCATCCGCCGTCGCACCTGGCAGTCGGCGTCGGAATTCGGGTCTCGCGTGCCCTCGACGCGACAGCAGAAGACCCCTGGCATAAGAGAAGTCCCAGGACATCTGTTAACGATGTCCCGGGACTTCACATTCGTAGCGGGGGCAGGATTTGAACCTGCGACCTCTGGGTTATGAGCCCAGCGAGCTACCGAGCTGCTCCACCCCGCGTTGGCGTGCGCTCAGCCTACGTGGTCGAGCAGGCTCGATCAAAACCGGGGCGTCATGGCAGCGGCCCCGCGGCGGACGCGCCCGGGATCTCCGGAACGACGGCCGACTGGTCAAGGCCCAACTCATTGGCCGCTGCCTCCGCTCGTTGCAGAGCCGCGATTAGGTCATCTTGAGTCTCGCCGTACGTGGCAAAGTCACCCTCGGCCAACGCCTGCTGTCCGCTTTCATAGGCCGCTGCAGCATCAGCAAGCGCGTTCTGGAGTCGCTGCTGCGCATCAGCCGCTGAGCCTGGCTCGCCGCCACCGCCGCCATTACCACCGCCGCCATTACCGCCTCCAGTGCCGCCACCGGTGCCGCCACCGGTGTCAATGGCCACACCATCGAAGTACAACCCGAGCGCCTCTTCGTAGGTGCTCGCGATCGAGACCGTGTCACCGAAGGACACGATGACCTTGCTCAGCCTCGGGTATGACGCGCCCTCCGTGGCAC
>JBDTTS010000384.1:0-2686 GCA_039930525.1 Actinomycetes bacterium
CGAGGGAACGTATGGACGTGATTGCCGCCTACCGAGACGTGGGCACCTATCGGGGTTTTCCGGTCGATGCGAACCAGTACCCGTCCTTCGCATCGTCTAGATCTGCCGTTCAAGCCTTACATCTCGACCCTCGATCCCCCAGAGTCCAAGGTCCCTGTCGCCGCCCGCCGGTCAGGCCCGTGAGATCTATGGTCGGACCAGTCGCCACGGTGAGAGGAATGTCATGGCAGGCATGGACTAACTGACGAGGGGCCATAGTGAGTCAAGCGAGGTCACCACCCGCCAGCTAGTACCGACGACGGAGACACGATGGACCGCAAGAGCAAGATCCTGCTCGGGTTGTTGCTGTTCAACGGCTTGAGCGCCGCTGGCGGGGGTCTCGCGCTAATGAGCGGCTGGATTCCCGAGCAGGCTTCCTGGGTCCGGGACACCGACTTCCCCAGCAACTACTTCCCGGGCGTGATCCTGATGGCCGTTGTGGGTGGCAGCTCCCTGATCGCGGCCACCGCTCTCGTGAAGCGCAGCGACGGCTGGCCACTTGCCACTATCGCAGCCGGGATCATCATGATCTTTTGGATTATCGGGGAGATCGCGTCGATACATGCATTCCATTTCCTGCAGGTGATCTACTTCGTGACCGGTGCGCTCGTCGTCGCGGCGACACCATCGCGCAAGTCAGTTCCCGTGGCCGCGGGGCAGCGATGATGTGACCGCGCGTTCGCCGGCGCTGGCAGTGGCAGTGGCAAGCGAACGTTGGCAGCTCGAGTTTGTGCATGCCGACTCGTCGATCGGACCCTGATTTCGATGGATCGCGATCCTCCGGACGTGGACCTGATCCGTCGGCGACGCCGAGGTGGAAGGGGCGCTGCGGCCGGACTGCTAGAAGGGACCAGCGACCCCCAACCGTGAAGTTCGCCCGGCTGGACGCCACGGCTAGAGATAGCTCGCAGCAGTCGTCGCGACATGAACCAGAGCAAAGAGAGCTGCCGGAATGAGCGCTGGATGATTCTCCAGGTACAGCGCCACGCAGATGAAGTACACCGAGGGCAGGACCGCCATCGTCACGAGGAGCAACGGCGTGATCGGCGCAGTGAAGTACACCCCCCACAACACCAGGTAGCCGATCAAGCAAGCGACGGCCACGGCGGCGAGGACCTTCTTCCTCGGCGTGGATTGCCACCGCGTGTTGATGACCACCACGAGGAAGGCCATCATCAGCGACTGGGACACGGTTCCGGCGACTTCCACGAACGGCGAAGCGGAGTCATTCGCAGGCAGGGTGGACGAGACGGGCGGTAGGAGCACCCACAAGACGTTCGGGATCATCGGCAGCAGAATCGCGACGAAACCTGTGCGCGAGAAGCCGAGCCTGTACTTCGTCGCCGGGTGCATCGTCGGACGTCGTTCCTGGAGACGCTGCATGATCGGATGGTGACACCCTCGGCGCCTGACGACCCGGGACCTTTGGCCCCTCTCACCGGGACGTGTGCATCTGCCCACCGTGGCCGGACCCGGATGGAGTGAAGGAGATCCCACAACCCGAGGAGATGCCACGACCTCCACGACTCCTTCGCGCTGCACGCGCAGGGCCGTACCCGAGTGGTCGCTGAAACACGCAAGCTCGAAGACGTCAACGCGTGCTTCGAGGAAGTGCTCGCCGGCGACGTACCGGCCCGGCTGGTCTTCGACCTCTCCTGATCCGTCCGACGGAGGACTGGATGTCATGAATGACGATCGACCTCGCTTGCGGCTTGCCTACCTGCTCACCGTTGCGACGGCCGCGACGATGACCACGGTGTCTGCGGTCGGTGTCTTCGCAGCGGACTGGCTGTACCGAGACAACGCGTTGATCACCGCCACATTTCGTGGGCAGGACATGGTCACCCTCGTGGTCGCGGTTCCGCTGCTGCTGGTCGGCCTGGTCTGGGAGATGCGGGGGTCGCTGCGGGGCCGGGTGCTGTGGCTGGGCATGTTGTTCTACTCGATGTACGCCTACCTGTTCTACGCGGTGGGCGCGGCGTTCAACCCGTTCTTCCTCCTCTACGTCGCCACGTTCGGACTCCCGTTGTATGCGCTGTTGTTCTCGGTGCCGCGTCTAGATCTCATCCAGCTCGGTAGCGCGATGGGTGGAAGAGTTGCTCGCGTCGTGGCCATCACCTACACCGGCGTCGTGGCCGCCGGACTCGGCCTGCTGTGGGTCGGGATCTCCCTCAGCTATCTGGTCACCGACGCTGTGCCCCAGCCGATCGTGGACTCCGGTCACCCGACCGGGGTTGTCTTCGCCATCGACCTCGTGTTCATCGTGCCACCCATGCTGCTCGCCGCTCTCTGGCTGGCACGTCGACGGCCGCTCGGCCGGTTACTGGCCGGCGTCATGAGCGTGGGAGGGAGCGTTTACACCCTGACCCTGGCTGCTGCGAGTGTCGAGGTCGCGCGCCAGAACGTCGGAGCAGGCTCCGAGCTGCCGATCTGGGCGGCCCTGACAGTGCTGGGTGCCGTCACCGTTGCCCTGCTGTTCGCCGGCATCCGCCGACCCGATGGCAGCGAGGCTCCGACAGGTGCCCAGGCAGCAGGCGCTGGTGCCAGAAGCGCGTCGGGCAGAGAGCGCAGGGTCGTGCAGTGACTGTCGAATTCGGGCCGGACAGGTCCACCAGCGTCACGCTGTACTGGCTGCCGCTGGGGGCTG
>JBDTTS010000385.1:0-2660 GCA_039930525.1 Actinomycetes bacterium
CGCCCCCCTGCGGACCGCTCGGACCAGCTCGGCGTGGTCGGCTTCGGTCTGGTCCGCGTAGGCCCGAGCGAACTGAGTCATCGCCCGCTCCAGCTTGTCGGAGCGGCCGGCATACCCCGCGATCATGGAAGCGCCACTGGTGCGAGCGTGACCCTTGGCCAACAGGTGTCCGACGATGCCGGCGTAGTCGGCCAACGCCGCGGGATCCATGGCGTCGAGCGGGATCGTGCCTTTCATGTTTCGGAACTGTCGAACGTAATACTGTCGCTCACCAACGGTGGTCCACCCAAGAAGTGGATCGCTCACTGTCTGCAGGGCCTGCTGGTACTCCACCACTCGCTGGCCCTGGTGAGCGTGCCAGGCCGACTCGCCGTGCACATGCTCGGCCAGCACCGATCGACGCGCCTGTTTCAGCTGGAGGAACAAGACATCCTCAGGGCTGCTGCCCTCGAGCAGCGCCACGTAGGCACGCAAGCCAACGCTACCGACGCCAACCACCTTGTGAGCTGTGTCAACCACGGTGTAGCCGCCCAGTACCCGCCGCCAGTGCGGAGCCAGGGTGGTCAGATACTCATCCAGCGCGGCCGCGATCATCTCACTGTCCTGCTCGGGGACGTGGGTGATCAACGGCGGCTCGTCCACGATGTGCCGACGCCCCTCATGCTCGCGGGTAAACCGCGGCAGCGCGCGATCACTGGTCCGGTTTCGCGCCCGCTTGGCAGACCGCCCGATCTCGGCCCGGAGCGTCTTCTCGGTGGCGGTCTCGTGCAGGCGCTTCACGTCCAGACGATTGTAGGAACGCATGAGCAGAGGCTGTTCTGCCAGGAAGTTCACCTCTGCCCGATAGGCCGCAACACACGACCTGACAGCACCTGCGCACTGCTGCTCGCTGGACGAGTTCTCCCGCCCGGCCACCCAGATGCTGGCAACGAGTCGCCGTAGATCCCACTCCCATCCACCCGGATGGGCCTCGTCGAAGTCATTGAGATCGATCACGAGCTCACCTTCGGGCGAAGCGTAGAAACCGAAGTTCCCGAGGTGCGCGTCGCCGCAGATCACTGGAGTGATCCCCGTGGCCGGCAACCCGGCGACGTCCTCGGCCATCACGATGGCGGTGCCGCGCAGGAAGCCGTATGGCGAACTGACCATCCGGCTCACCCGGATCGGGATCAGCTCGTCCACCCGCCCCCTGTGTGACTCCTGGATCAGCTGGACCGGGTCTCGCCGATCGGCCGATGCCTCCCAATGCCCCAGAGATTTGCGGGGTACCTGCTGACGCAGCGCCCGGCCAAGGGCGAATCTCTCCCGCCGAGACGTCGGTCGCTTCCGCAGCGAGCCATACGCCTCGCCCTCGGCCGTGGCCAGGACGGTGTGCGCTCGAGGGGCGCTGGTCATATCGTCACCTCCGGTACCTGACGCGTCTGGTTTGTCTCAGGGTCCTTGTTGCCGGCCGAAATGCCAAGCCGACCGGGCAGGTTCAGCAACACCGGATCTGCATGACAAGGCATCCTTCGCTTCACCACGTTGTGTATAAAACAAAACGTAGCATAAACATCAGAACGGTCTATAGTCAAGGGATGGCCACAAAAGACGTGAGGGACCAGCAGGAGTACGTCGATCCGCGGGTCGAGCGCACTCGGGTGCTGTTGGTTGGGGCGGCGGCAGATCTCCTGTTCGAGCACGGTCCAGAGGTGGTCACCTTCGAGGCGGTCAGCGCTCAGACCCGGGTGGCGCGCTCGACCATCTATCGACACTTCAAAGATCGCACTGGCCTGCTCACCGCCGCTGTCGCGCGGCTCCTGCCACCGATCGAGGTCCCCCACCCGAGCGGCTCCACCGCGAGCCAGCTGTTGGCCGTGGTCGGCGACTTCGCTGCCCACCTTCGCAGCCCGACGATGGCCAAGGTCCTGCCCACTCTGCTGGGCCTGTCGGCCCAGTCGCCGGACCTGCGAGCTGGCATCAGTGCGCCCCACCGCGTCGCACTTGAGGCGGTCCTGCGCCGAGGAATCGAAGCCGGTGAACTCTCCGCTGGCCTCGACCTGACCCTCGCCTCAGCCGTGCTTCTCGGGCCGTTGTTGTTTCGGGCGTTGGTCACCGGCGAAGACATCGGCGCCACGACCGCTTCGACTCTGGTCGCCTCATATCTTGAAGCCCACGCGGCGTAGCTCACCGCGGAGATGAGGCGGGACTACGCCCCGAGGCCACGGTCAAGACCGCCCGGCAGACCAGCAACTTCCTGGTAGCCCCGCGCTAGAGTCGCGGATGTGGCGACGCCCCTGGATGAGCTGGTCCTGCCCGATGCCACCGCGCTCCGCGACTGGCTGGCCGAACACCAGGCGACCTCGCCCGGCGTGCTCCTGGTGCTGGGCAAGATGGGCGGATCAGTCACCGGCCTGACCTGGGAGAGTGCCGTGGAGGAGTTGCTCTGCGTCGGCTGGATCGACGGCGTGGCCGGCAAACGCGACCAGGAGACCTACACCGTCCGGGTCACCCCCAGGCGGCCGAAGAGCACCTGGTCGGCCCGCAACGTCGCCCTGGTGGCCAAGCTCGAGGCCGAGGGGCGGATGCGTCCGCCCGGGCGCACGGCGGTGGACCTGGCCAAGGCCGACGGTCGCTGGGACCGGGCCTACGCCGGCCCAGCCGATGTCGAGGTGCCCGAC
>JBDTTS010000386.1:0-2658 GCA_039930525.1 Actinomycetes bacterium
TCGGCGCCGGCGGCGACGCCCACATCTTCTCTGCCAGGTGGTCCTTGTTCGGGTCGCCACCGGCGGCGTCATGGTCTGCCTTCGCCTTCTCGACGAAGGCGCCCATGATCTCGTTCGACTTGGCGTGCATCCCCCGGTATTCGGGTCCGATCAGGAAGGCGAGATCGGGCATCGCCTTGCCGCCGATCGACCACTCCATCTGGGGCGTCTCCTGGATGATGCAGTAGACGTACGGCCGGGCGACCTCGCCGACGACCGAGATGAACGTGTCGGTCATCTTCACGAGAAGCTCCTGCTTCTGCGCGTCGTTGGCCACGACGTCCTTGATGAACTGGATCGTGATGATCGGCATGCTCGCTCCTTCCTACTGCGTGTCGCCGACGACCGGCGCGCGAGACCAGAACTGGTCGTACTCCGTCGTGCCGTCACCGAAGATCGCGCCCTTGCCGGCGGTCACCTTACCGTCGGTCCAGCGCAGGACGTGGACGACTTCGATATCGAGCTTCTTCTCGCTATCGGCCCGCTTGCCCTGGTTGCGCGTGATGTCGGCGGACCAGTCGGCCTCGACGATGACGCTGATGGTCTCCATGTTGAACGAGCCACCGGACAGCGCCCCGACCTGACCCATGAAGCCGAGGAATTCGTCCAGGCCGTGGTACCAGCCGGACAGGTGGTTGTGGCCCGGCACTTGCCAGACCATCTCTTCCGCCCAGAACTCGGCGATGATGCTGCGATCGCCCGTTGCCAGCGCCTTGTATGCGCTCTTGACGCGATCGGCGGTGATGTCAGCCATCCCCTACGCCTTGTCGGTTCGAAGCGGGGTGTTGGGATCCTCCGCCTTCGACATGTCGTGGGTGCCGAGCCGGTCCGGGATCGGCTTGAGGTCGTACATCGCCCAGAAATAGCGGTCGACCCCGTGCTGGTCGCCGGTGTAGACCTGGACCTTGAAGATCTTGCCGTCCTTGATCGTGTAGTGGCTGCAGGTCGGGAAGATGATCTCCTCGCCATTGGTCAGCCTTCCGTGGCCGGTGTGCTTCTCGACGACCTGGTCGTCGCCCATCGTGCCGAAGGAGATGTTGTCGACCACGATGCCGGTCTGCATCAGGGCGCCGAAGAACGCGATGACCTCGTCCGGTCCGTTCTTCATCCCGGACAACGGGTGGTGGCCGGGCAGGTTCCAGGTGATGTCCGAGGCGAAGACATCGGTCTTGAGCGTCGCCATGTCGCCCTTGCCGAAACAGTCGTACATCTTCGCCACGACCGCCATCGCGGGATGGGTGGGCGCTTCAGTTGCCACGGGTTTCCCTCCGTTCATGGTTGGTTGATCCGGTGCGATCCGACCGATGTTGCGTTCTTCCAGTCAGGCGAGCCTCCCTTCGCGGTGGCGGGTGCGTCCGAGGCCCCGGCTCAGAGCGGCGACGACCCGGGCATCAGATCCATGCCGTCGACGACGTACTTCTTGATGACCGCCCGGCTCCCGTCGTCCGACCGGGTGACGACCCAAGTCTGACGGGCGTCCATGCCGAGCCATTTGCTCTTGGCGTCGGGCGGGTTCCAGACCTTGGCCTGCCAGTTGACGACGAGCTTCACGTCCGCCTCGCTACCGCGCGGCGTGATCTGGAGTTCTTTCATCGTGTGGACTTCGTCGAAGAAAAGGTGGGTGACCTTGTGGTACCAGCCCTTGAACTCGTCAACCCCGAAGGTGGGGCCCTCCGGCCAGTAGCACTCGAGGCCTTCCGCAGCGACCATCGATACGACCTCATCGACGGGTGCGTGGACGTCAAGTGCCTTGTACCAGGCGTCGACCAGTTCCTTGACCGCGGCCTCGTCCAGGTCGTTCGCCATCGCGTTCCCCTCCTGAGTGTGCTGGATCATGTGCCCATCACGCCGGTGAAGTGATGGCTGATCTGTCCGTCGCGCAGGGTCCACGCATCGTAGACCCGGACGCGGCCGAGCTTGGAACTGACGGTCGCTTCGAAGAAGATCGCGTCGTCGGTCTCGGCGAACTTGTCGGTCGACTCCACGACGATGTCGCCGAGCATCTCGATGTAGCCGCGGAAGTAAGCCCGCAGCGCTTCGCGGCCCTTGATGACGTTCTGGAACGAGATCAGCTCCGCGTCGGGCGCGTAATTGGTCTCGACCAGGCCGTCGACGTCCTTGTCGACGAGGAACCGGACCTGGCGGTCGTAGAGCGCCCGGCCGGGCGTCAGGTTCTCGGTCAACGGGTCTTCTCCCTGCGCTTGGTCATGACTGGCCGGATGTCAGGTGCTTCGCCCGTGCGACGTCGGTGCGGACGTCGTTGTGGACGACCAGGTCGATCAGGAACGGGCGGTCGTCGGCGAGCGCCCGGTCGAGCGCCGGCCCGATCTGTTCGCGGGTCTCGATCCGGGCGGAGTCAACGCCCATCGCCCTGGCCAGCTCGTGGAACTGGAGGTCGGGGTCGCCCAGGCCGAACGATTCCGGCAACGGGTTCTCGGGTAGGCCAAGGTCCTTCCAGTACTGCTGGATGTTGAGGCGAAGGAGCTGGTAGGCGCCGTTGTTGAGGATCACGAACTTGGCCCCGACGCGGTGATGGGCCGCCGTCCACAGCGCCTGGATGGTGTACATGCTCCCGCCGTCCCCGGTGAACCCGACGACGGTCCGCCCCGGATGGGCGAG
>JBDTTS010000387.1:0-2633 GCA_039930525.1 Actinomycetes bacterium
CGCCCAGCCGAAGTCACTCATCAGTGGCAAGCCGATGAAGATCGAGTGGTCAGCCAACTGGGACGACGACCTCGGTGGCGGCCCAGAGGTCATCGCCGATGATCCCGTTCTGGTCAAGATCCGCGACCAAGTGGCTGATCGCGTCAAACTCGACTTCGAGAACGCGTTCATGTTCTATCTGCCGCGCATCTGTGAGCACTGCCTCAACCCGTCCTGCGTCGCGTCCTGCCCTTCGGGTGCCATTTACAAGCGCGCAGAGGACGGCATCGTCTTGGTCGATCAAGACCGCTGCCGGGGGTGGCGTATGTGTGTGTCGGGCTGCCCCTACAAGAAGGTCTACTTCAACCACAAGACGGGCAAGGCCGAGAAGTGCACGTTCTGCTACCCACGCGTCGAGGTCGGCATGCCAACGGTGTGCTCGGAAACGTGCGTCGGCCGGCTGCGCTACATCGGGCTCATCCTCTATGACGCGGATCGCGTGCTCGAAGCGGCATCGGTAGAAGACGATCAGGATCTGTACCGGGCTCAACTCGATGTGATGCTCGACCCGCACGACCCCGAAGTCATCGCCGCCGCGCAGCGTGATGGGATCCCGAGCGACTGGCTCACCGCCGCTCAAGAGTCTCCGGTCTACCGCCTTGCCAAGGAGTTCGAGGTTGCCTTGCCACTGCACCCGGAGTACCGCACCATGCCCATGGTCTGGTACATCCCGCCGCTCTCACCGGTCGTCGATGCGCTTGTTGAGACCGGTCACGACGGCGAGGATGCTCGAAGCCTCTTTGGTGCCATCGACACGTTGCGAATCCCCAAGGAGTACCTGGCCGAGCTCTTCACCGCTGGCGACACCGACCTCATCGATACCGTGCTGCGCAAGCTCGCCGCCATGCGTTCAACGATGCGCGACGTGAATCTCGGCCGTGATGTCGATACGACCGCGGCTGAGGCAGTCGGCTTCGATGAGTCAAAGGTCTACGAGCTCTACCGGCTGCTCGCCATCGCCAAGTACGAGGAGCGCTACGTCATCCCTGCCGCGCACAGTGAGCGCGCCCATGACCTTGAAGAGTTGGCCTGCTCGCTCGACTTTGACGAAGGGCCAGGAATGTACGGGTCAGGGCCCTTTGGCGAGGCGTCTGGACTGCCGGTGCCGGTGGCAGTTGAGAACTTCCATGCTTTGAAAGCAAGGCAGACATCGGAGGCGGTCCTTGACACCAGTACCAAGCAGGGCCGGGTGAACTTGTTGAACTGGGATGGCAAGGGAGCCCCCACTGGGATCTTCCCCAGTGGCCAAGGAGGAGAAGAATGATGGATACGGTCAACCGCGCTCAAACGCATCAGGTGTGCTCGGTGCTCCTCCGATACCCCGACGACTCGATGCCCGATCTGCTGCCGCTCATCGGAGACATCGTTGCGGGTCTCCCCGAGGAAGCGGCTGCACCGCTAGGCGGCTTCCTGGACTACCTGGCGACGGCCCCTCTGCTTGAGGTGCAACGTCACTATGTGGATACCTTCGACATGCGCCGCAAGTGCTCCCCCTACATGACCTACTGGACCCACGGAGACACCCGCAACAGGGGTATGGCGCTGCTGCACTTCAAGGAGGCGTACCGCGAGGCAGGCGTCACGATCGACGAGGAGGAGCTCCCCGACCATCTCGCCGTGGTGCTCGAGTTCGCCGCGACATGCGACAGCGAACTCGGCAACGCTTTGCTCGCCGAGCACCGTGGGGTGATCGCGCTCCTCCATACCGCACTTGCAGACACCTCGTCCCCGTACGCAGCCGTCGTTGACGCAGTGTTGAGAACAACCAGCGCGCTTACTGCAGAGGATGAGCTGCTCATGCAGAAACTTGCGCTGAACGGTCCGCCCACAGAAACCGTCGGAATGGCCGGTCCTGTTGATCTCACCCTTACGCCGTTCGGCGTCCAGTCCTCTGACATGGCGATGGAGGCCCGGCGATGACAAGCTCTCAAGTTCTGCTGTGGGACGTGCTGCCATACGTCACCGTCGCCGTCTTCGTCGTCGGAATGTTCTGGCGCTTTCGCTACGACAAGTTTGGGTGGACCACGCGATCATCCCAGCTCTACGAACGCTCCTTGTTGCGGATCGCTAGCCCCTTGTTTCACCTCGGGATGTTGGCTGTCGTTGGCGGGCACGAGGCGGCCGGCATCAGCGAGCACTTCTATCACCTGAACGCAGTCGCTCTTGGCGCAGTTGCGGGCGCCGCGACGCTTGTCGGGGTCGCGATGCTGGTCTACCGACGGCGTACGACGGGCCCGGTCTTTGCCGCCACAACCAAGAACGACAAAGCGATGTACCTGTTCCTGGTTGGTGCCATCTGTCTGGGTCTCGTGGCCACGATGACTGGGGCTGGTGTCCTCGGTGACGGCTACAACTACCGTGAGACGGTATCGGTCTGGTTCCGATCGATCTTCATGCTGCAACCACAGGGCGAGTTGATGGCTGACACGCCGATGGCCTTCCGCGTTCACGCGCTCTCGGGCATGGCGCTGTTCATCATCTGGCCATTCACCCGCCTGGTTCACGCCTTCAGCGCGCCGTTGGGCTACATCTTTCGGCCGTACGTGGTCTATCGCACCCGCAGTGGTAGCACCGCGGGCAACCGCACGCCGCGT
>JBDTTS010000388.1:0-2629 GCA_039930525.1 Actinomycetes bacterium
TCACGGACCACGATGACGGGGCAGTGGGCATGAGCTGCGACCGCAAACGACACCGACCCCAGCACGGTCGAGCGGAGCTCGGAACGTCCACGGTTGCCGACCACGAGCAGCTGGGCGGTCGTCGTGGCGCTGACTAGTGCCTCGGAGGCGGTGCCAGTGACGATCTGGGTCTCAACGCTGGATGCGTCCAGAATGTTGCGCGCCCGCAAACCCGCATCTGCCGCCAGCTGGTGGGCCTGCTCGAGCAGTCTCGCCGGCAAGATGGGGACTGACTCGAGCGCGCTCTTGGGCATCCCGGGGTAATGGACCACGGCGATGATCCGCAAGGTGGCACCCGACTGGTGGGCCGCTCTGGCCGCCCAGTCCAAGGCGGCAACGGCCGGGGCAGAACCGTCATAGCCAACAGCGATCGTCTGCCAGGTCGCCGTCGAGGTCGTCATGGTGGGGCCCTCCCTCGACAGTCCAGTTCCACTCACGATCTCCCACCGGTCCCACGGGACACAAGGACTTTGGTCCCGGATTCGCTGCCTGCCTGCCGGGGACCTACCAACGGGGTCAGGCGTCCGCCTCCTCCGAGCTGACCCGGCGAACCCCCTTGACGGACTGGGCGATGGCGGTAGCCGCTGCTCGCTCACGCTCGGAGGCCGTCCCGGTGATCCGCACCACCCCGTAGGTGACCTCCGCATGCCAGGTCTGGAGACCGATGTCTGCGAATGCCTTGGACAGCTCCGCGCGAATCTCGTTGTCGGGTCGGGCCAGTGCGGCAATCACGTCACTTCGGCTGACGACTCCCAGGAGCACATCGCCTCGCACCACAGGCGCGCACTTCCAGCCCGTTCTGGCGAAAGTACGGGCCAGCTCGGCGACATCGTCGTCCTCGCGGACGCTGTAAGGGCGCGGCGTCATCACCTCGGCGACCGTGGCCAACATCGGTCCAGACGGCGAAGCCACCATGCGCATGTGAGCTCTGGGATCGGGCTCCAAGAGCTGTTTGAGCAGATCAGCCTCACTGATGATGCCGATCAGGTGCTCGTCGGGACCCACGACAGGAAGGCTGCTCACCCTCGCGGTCGCCATCACCTGCAACGCCGCTTCAATCGTGGCACCCTCGTGCACGCTGTATGCCGGGCTGGTCATGATCTCGCGGACGAGCATGTCGAAGACTCCTCTGAACGCCACTGCCGACTATTGCCAGCATGGCACCGTCGAGCGGCTCATATTACAGACGCGAGGTACGGACGCGAGCGTCGAAGCGTCACCCGTGCTCCAGCAAGGCCTCCCAGACCAGCGCCGTTCCATGTGGCGTCCGGCCCCGCAAGGTCATCGAACCTCCGCGCGCCTCAGCGCGCTGGCGCAAGTTGTCCAGGCCGCTCTCAACGGTGTGCGAGGCCACCCCGACCCCATCGTCGGCAACCTCTACCCGTATGCCCGCGTCACTCCCCGCCCTGACACCGACACTGACACTGGTCGCCCGAGCATGTCTGGCGACATTGGCCAGACCCTCACGGATGACGGCGACCACATCAGCTTCCAGGTCGGCGGGGAGGGAGTCCAGAGGTCCCTCGATCGTGAGATCAGGGGCGAAACCGAGGGGCTCTGTGGCCGCGCGCACCAGGTCCGCGATCTCCTCGCGCAGCTGCCGGGTGGGCCTTTCACGATGAAGCTCGAAGATGGTGTGCCGAATATCCTTGATGGCCGCATCCAGCTCATCCACCGCCTCGTTGAGCCGTGCGGAAACAGTCGGATGCTTTGTCTGCCGTTCGGCCGCCTGCAACGACAGACCCGTCGCGAAGAGTCGTTGGATCACGAGGTCGTGCATGTCACGAGCGATCCGCTCGCGGTCCTCCAGCATGGCAAGGCGCGATCGATCCTGCTGGCTTCGACCCGCCACCAGGGCCAGGCCCATCTGCTGGGCCAACGCAGCCAGGAGTGGCACGAGGTTCTCAACGAATGTCTCTGCGTCCGTGGGCCAGGAGACGGCGAGAACTCCGATCTCGACGTCTCCCACCACGATCGGTAGCAGTGCCGTTGGTCCGTGCGGATCTGCGGCGCCCAGCTCCCGCACGTCCCGCGACAGGTTGTCGACCATGGTGTCGCCGGGCCTGGTGAGCAGGAGAACCGGTTCGCGGGCGGCAACAATCTCGCGCCAGTGTCCCTTGTGCAGCACGCTTCCGAGCACCGGCGCGGCGCGGAGAGAGGCTTCAGCTGACTCACCGCTGCGGACCGCTCTCACCAAGAGGTCGCCTTCCTGGTCAAACAGCGCCACCATCGCCAGCTGGGCCTGGGACAGCTCCCGGGTGCGTTGCGCGAGGAAGTCCATCGCCGCACCTTCACCCCTGCCCTCGAAGAGGAGCTGGGTCACCTCCCCAGTGGTCTGTAGCCACCGACGTTGTCGCCGGCTCCACTCGTACTGGCGCGCGTTCTCAATGGCGATGCCCGCAGCCGCTGCGAGGGCAACCAGAATTGCCTCGTCATCCGAGGTGAACTCCGAGGCGCCCTGTTTCTCGGTCAGATAGAGGTTCCCGAAGACCACATCCCGGATCCGGACAGGGGTGCCGAGGAAGCTATGCATGGGTGGGTGGTTC
The DNA here is from genome assembly GCA_039930525.1 of Actinomycetes bacterium. Lineage (GTDB taxonomy): Bacteria > Actinomycetota > Actinomycetes > JAHEKZ01 > JAHEKZ01 > JAHEKZ01. Next base: position 2,586 of record JBDTTS010000388.1, read on the forward strand.
GGCGGGAAGCCAAAGGAGTCGGGGTGTCCGCCGAGATCACGCAG
>JBDTTS010000389.1:0-2616 GCA_039930525.1 Actinomycetes bacterium
TCCCCACGCACGATCTCACGCCGTACGGCAAACACCACGAGATCTACCTCAACGACCCCCGCAAGACAGAGCCCGCGAAGCTCAAAGTCAGCAGTCAGCGCTTCAGTACCATGAGCGCCTCACTGAGCTGAAGATGAGGCTTCTCGTGACCGAGTGTCGCGCCGCACCGCCTGGAAGATCGCGCGTGATCAGGGCTGGGAGACGACCTACGACGCGGAGTATCTCGCCGTCACGAAACTTTAGGCCGACGCACTTGTCACCGTCGACGGCGCCTTGGCAGCAAGGGCTGATGGCATCGTGCCACTTGCCGACATCAAAGCCCTCACCGATTGTCAGCGTTGAGCAGGGAGCGATCCCTCTGCGGCGCTCAGTTCTGGACGAAGGGTGTTCGCCTGTATGCCAGTTCAGAGCACCAGTCGTCGTTCGGCTCGTGTCGTCGTTGGTCTTTCATCAGGACAACGAGTCATCGGACGTCGGCAACGGTTGGCGCAGGTGGGCTTCGAAGAACGTGAGGATACGGCGCTTGGCGTCGGCTGCCGCGGCATGGTCATAACCGACTCCTACGACCCTGAGCATCGGCGTCAACGGTGACGCTGCGCTGATCCGGTTGATGAACCCATGCCCGGCCCTCGGATACTCCTTGACGTCGGCCGGCACGCCCGCTTTGCTCGCCGCGCGGCGCAGGTCATCTGCGGCACCTCGCAGTCCTTTGTCCTTGCCGCCGAAGCTGGCCACGACCGGGCAGGCGCCCGCGAGGATGTCGGTGACGTTGTCCGGCAGCATCCCGTAATTGATGCTTGCGGCGGACCAGCCGGGCCGTCCAGCCAGCAGCAGGGCGAACCCGCCGCCCATGCAGTAACCAATCGCACCCACCTTGCCGCTGCAGCCAGCAGACTCAGCTAGCCAGGACCGCACCGAGTCGACCTGGTCGAACGCCGGCCCCTGCTGGGCGGTGAGCTGGGCGAACATGGACCTTACGCATCGCACCGCCGCCTTCCCCGCATAAAGGTCCGGGACCACGGCAACGTATCCCGCGGCCGCGAGCCAGTCGGCCTGCTCTCGCATGTCGTCGGTGATCCCAAACGCGTCATGCACCACGACGACGCCCGGCCACGGTCCGCGATGGCGATCTGTGGCGATCGGGGACGCCAGATATGCCGAGCGCCCGTCCAGCCTGATGTCCGCTGAGTGGCTCATGTAAATGGCCCTTTGACTCGTCTCTACCGCGGGCTCCCGCCTGACAAGAGAGTAAGCCAGAGTGAACTCAGGTTCGCGAGAGTGGCGCGGTTCAGCCAGACCCACACATCGCATCTCGCCACATTGAGCCATAGTCAGTCCGCAGAACGATCGTCGATTGCGCAGCCGGGGCCGTACCACATCGGCGGCAAACCCAAGAAGTCCGTTGCTTGGCTTCTTGAGCGCGGCTAGCGTCCTAACATGCGTACCCGTCTTCGTCACGATCTCACCGTGGCCATCAAGGCCCGCGACAGAACGACCACCCGCGCGCTGCGGTCAGCCCTTTCAGCGATCGAGAACGCTGAAGCGACGGAAGTCATCCACGACCCGCGGGTGGCGACCGGCAGCGAGTACTTCGCGGGGTCGAGTTCCGGATTGGGTGCCGCCGAGGTCGAGCGCCGCGTGTTGAGCGATGGCGATGTGCACGCGCTCATACAAGCGCAAGTTGACGGGCGATTGCTCGCAATCGAGGAGTACGAGAGGTGCAGACGTGGAGACCTCGCTAGCCAACTTCGGGCAGAAGCAGACGTGCTCCTTCATTATCTGCATCCGTCCCAGTGAGGGCACCCTGATCGGTGAGTTGCACGAATTCGGCCGTAGGAGTGGTTGGTGTCCCGCACGGGTTTGCCCTGCGGGACACCGCTCCTGTCGAGGCTCGCTCAGTCGGATGAGTTGGCTGCAATCTCGATAACCAGGGCGTGGTCTCGCTGTCGCTCGATCGCGCGGTGGACCGTCGTACGTCCCACGCCGAACAACTCGGCCACCTCAGCGGTGCTGTACTCGCCGCTGGCCAGCAAGGAGACCAGGTGAACCTCTTGCCGGGTCAGCTTGGGCTGCTTGCCCCGCAAGTGACCCTTCGCTCTGGCCACCTTCATCCCCTCGCGAGTGCGCAGCCGGATCAGGTCAGACTCGAACTCAGCCACCATGCCCAACACCTTGAACAGCAGCCGGCCGACTGCGTCGGTGGGGTCATAGACCGACCCGCCCAGGTTCAGTCTGACCTGCCGGGCGGTCAACTCATCGGCGATCGCACGGGCGTCGGGCAGCGACCGGGCCAGTCGGTCCAACTTGGTCACCACCAACGTGTCGCCGGGGCGACGCGCGGCCAGCGCCTCCCGCAGACCCGGACGCTCCCGGTTGGTGCCGGTGAGTCCGTGGTCGACGTAGATCCGATCTGGTGCCACCCCCATCGTGGCCAATCCGTCTCGTTGGGCCGTTAGATCCTGGGCTTCGGTGGAGCATCGGGCATACCCGACAAGTAGCGCGCTCATGGCGCACCTCCATTGAAGAGGCCGGCTCGAAGAAGACTCCGGCTACCGGCAACGGCCACAGCCGCTAACCCACAATCACCCCAAGACCACCAGATGCCGATCGACCTGC
>JBDTTS010000390.1:0-2611 GCA_039930525.1 Actinomycetes bacterium
TCGAGCACGTCGTCGAAGGCGAGCATGCGGTCGTCGAGGATCCCGAACCGTCCTTCGGCAACGATGCGACCGCGCAGCTTGTCGACGGCGTCGAGGCTTGCCCCGATCGTGGTGTGTCCGTTGACGGCGAGCTGGTGACGCGCATGGTCGAGCGACGCCATCAGCAGCGCTGATGCTGACGTCGACTGCATCGAGCGGAACGCGCGGTCGAGCTATGGCTCCAGACGGTCGGCGAAGTCACCGTGCCCGAGGTGCAGCATGGCCGACTGGGTCAGCGAGCCAGCCAACTTGTGCGTGGAGGAGATCACCAGGTCGGCGCCGAGGCGTAGCGCGTTGACCGGCAGCCGCGGGTGGAAACCGAAGTGCGACCCCCATGCCTCGTCGACCACGAGAGGCACTCCGTGGCGGTGCGCCACCTCGGCGAGGGCAGCAACGTCGGACACGGCCCCGAAGTACGAAGGCGTCACCACGTAGGCAGCGATGGCTTCTGGGTTGGCGGTCAGGGTCTCGTCAAGCGATGCCGGCGTGACGCCGTGTGCGATTCCGAGTTCGGCGTCAACGCTTGGGTAGACGAAGGCTGCGTCGAGGCCGGCGAGCGCTAGCCCGTCGACCACCGACGAGTGGATCGACCGCTGCAGCACAACCTGGGTGCCGAGGCCACGCAGGGCGAGGCAGGCGACGAGGTTGCCCTTGCTCGCTCCATTGGTCAGGAACCACGTGCGCTTGCCGCCCCAGGCCTGAGCGGCGAGGTAGGCGGCCTGACCCAGCGGGGTCGGGGCGTCGCCGAAGTCGATGCCTTGGGTGAGGGGAGGAATGTCGAGCTCGAGCACGCGCTGGCCGAGGAAGTCGGCGAGACCCGGCTGGGCGTGTGCCGACGCCTGATGGCCAGGGACGTCGAGGCGCATCATGTCGCTGTCGGCATACGCCGTCAGCGAGTCTGCGTACGGCGTGCACGTCTGGTCGAGACCGGGCAGGTGGGCGGCGAGGGAGTCATGGGGAGTCACAGGACAAGAGTCGGTGAAGGACATACATAAGAGAAGACCGTAACTATCTGGTGCTGCGCCATAGGCACTATGTAGGCTGTGCTCATGCTCGAACTGCGACAGCTGACCGTTCTGCAAGCGATCGCGCGTGCTGGCTCGATGGCCGGGGCCGCTCGAGCGCTGCACCACAGCCAGCCCACTGTGGCCCACCACTTGGGGGCGCTCGAGTCACACCTCGGCGTCGCATTGGTCACGCGGACGACGCGGGGTGCGACGCTGACCGACCTGGGTGAGCTCTTCCTCGGTCATGCCGAGGCGGTGCTCGATCGCCTGGCGTCGGCCGAAGCGGAGGCCAAGGCGTTGGCGCGTCATGGAGTTGCCACGCTGCGGATCGGCACCTTTCCGACCGCTGGCGCCCACGTCCTGCCGAGGGCGGTTGCCGCCCTCGAGGTGCGCACCGGGGTGCGCGTCGAGCTGCACGAGGCCGAACCGCCTGAGCTGATCAACGGCCTGCTCGCACGCGAGCTCCATTGCGCCTTGATCTATGACGATCCAGAGTCGCCGGCCCATCTGCTCGACGAGCTGCAGACCGTCGCGCTCTTCGACGATCCCTATCGGGTCGTGCTTCCGGCGTCGCATCGGCTGGCGCGACGCCGCTCGGTGTCACTCGCCGACTTGGCTGACGACGGCTGGATGATGTCGCGCGACCCCGACGAGCCGGGCGACACTGCGCTGCGCACGGCGTGCGCGGCAGAAGGCTTTGTTCCCCATGCGGTTCTTCGTACCGACGACTACGACGTGATGTTTGGATTCGTGGCCGCCGGTGTTGGCGTGGCGTTGGTTCCGCAGATGGCCGTGGTGAAGCGAGAGGGAGTAGTCGCGCGTCCGCTTGCTGGGCAGACGCTGCGCCGATCGATCCGGTTTGTCTCGTACGCCGACGATGCCCCTCCAGCTGCCCGCGTGCTGTTGGCGGCGCTCAAGGCTGGGGTCAGGGTGGCGGACTAGGGCGTTCGCCCTACTGGACCACCGATTCGCCCGCGGCAGCCCACGCCTCGATGCCGCCTTGAAGGTCGGACATGTCGGTGAACCCGAGCTCGGCCATCTGGTCGGTCGCGACACCGGAGCGGTTGCCCGTCTGGCAGTAGACCAGGGTCTCTGCTGACTCGTCGAGACCGGCCACTTTGGCGTCGAAGTCGCTCGACTCGACATTGATGTTGATGGCGCCCTGCAGGTGGCCGGCGGCGAACTCGTCTGGCGTGCGGACGTCGAGGATGACGGCGTTGCCGTCGTCGACGATCCGCTGCGCTTGTGCCACGTCGACGTCAGCGATGGCGTCAGAGCTGGTGCTGCAGCCGGTGAGCAGAGCGGCGGCAACAACGAGGGGGGCGATCCAGGCCGTGGGGCGCATCAGACTCCTTATCGTCGGTCACGCCAGCGTACCCCAGGGGGTATCGGCGTGCGCGCTAAGCCTCAGTGCCGGGGGCGTCGCCAGTGATCGTCTGGGCGCCGGTGCCACCCACCCAGGAGGCGAGTCGCAGGCCGTAGCCGACAGCTGGCCCGATGAAGAGCGCGAAGGCGACCGTTCCGATACCGACGGTGCCACCGAGGGCCCATCCGGCCACGAGGAC
>JBDTTS010000391.1:0-2584 GCA_039930525.1 Actinomycetes bacterium
TGTCGCTCCCCGGAACTGCCGTCTGGCACGTCAACTGGGCCGACAAGGACGACGCGATCGACTGGCAGGCCTACCACCATGCGCGCAACCGGCTTCTCGCGGCGCTTCTGCACTCTCCCTACCCGCGGGGTGGAAAAGTGATCTGGGAGTCGTTGCAGACTCAGCTCAAGCATTCATTGGCGATGCAGTACAGCACCGCTGAGCTGCGTCTTTGGGCGTTGCAGGATATCCTCGATGGCCCCGATCACCTGCACCGCACGATCAAGACCAAGCTTCCGGAGATCAGGGCCTACCGCGCCACGCAAGATGACGCCACCATGAAGAAGGACCCGCAGGCTTACCCCAGCACCAAGCGGGTGAAGCCACCCAAGCGCGGTCAAGACCCGACCGAGCCCAAGGGGATCATTGGCCGGTATGCAGGGGCACTCGCGGGGATGGTGCGCCAGATTCAGCCGGTGCGAGACACGAGCCGGATCAACCCTGAGGCGCGAATTCCCGCGATGGATGCCAAATGGCGGATGCTGAGCCAGTTCGACTCGGCCGTTGTGTCAACCGCCGACGGGTCTGGTGCTGCCTGGTACAAGCGCGACCGCAAGCGCTTCAACGACATCATGCGTCGCAGCATCACGATGCACGAGCAACTGGGCCAGCGGTGGTCCAGCCTGGCGAAGGAGTACCGCGAGGCATGCCCCGACTTCACCGACCCGAAGGCGTGGCAGCAGACCTGGAGCTCCAGTGACGACCACTGAGTCAGAGGTCGCCGTTCCTGGACGTGCCGGACGCAAGCAGCGTCGGGTCATCCTACACGTTGGGGCACCCAAGACCGGTACCACTTACATCCAGGGTGTCCTCTGGTCGAACCGCTCGGTGCTCAAGGCTGCGGGTCTGCACGTCATCGGTGCGAGTCGTGGCGATCACTACCGCGGAGGTCACGACCTGCGCGGCGTGCCGTACGACCCGAAGGACCCGAGGCCAGACTGGACCGGTGCTTGGGACGTTCTTGCCGGCTTGGCCAGCGAGAGCGATGCCGCGAACGTCGTCATCTCGGACGAGCACCTGGCTGCGCTGACGCCAGAGCAGGTTGAGCGGGCCGTGAGCGCGCTCCGGGGACGGGAAGTCCACGTTGTCTACGCCACCCGCAACCTTGCGCGGCTGCTGCCGTCTGAGTGGCAAGAGTTCGTGAAGCACGGGTCCAAGCTCACCTTTGGCGAGTGGACCCAGAAGATCTTCAACAGCCGCCAAAAGGGCCCAGGTAAGTGGTTCTGGAGCGTCCACGATCCGGTTGACGTGATCGACCGCTGGTCCAGTCACGTCCCGATGGATCGGATCCACGTCATCACGTTGCCACTTCCCGGTGGCGACAAGAACGAGCTCTGGCGACGCTTCTGTGGCGTCGTCGATATCGACCCTGATGTTGCCACCGAGTTCGAGGTGGCCGGCAACGACTCCCTTGGTGTTGCCGAGGCCGAGCTGCTGCGCCGCGTGAACGAAGCGTTGCCCGAGACCTTCCCGGTGTGGCACCACCGCTTCCTCGGCCGCGATGTGTTGGCAACCAAGATCTTGAGTCCGCGTTCGAAGGGTGGGAAGCCGCAGCTTCCCGAGGCCGTTCGCCCGCTCGTCCTGAAGCGGTCGGAGCAAGCGATCGAGGGTATGCGCGCCTCTGGTGTCGACCTGGTCGGCGACCTCGCCGAGGTGACCATCACCGAGGACTTGGCTTCCGGTGAGCCGAACCCGGGTGACGGCGAGGTCCTTGACGCCAGCGTTGACGCCATCGCTGCACTTCTGGTGCGGATGGGACGGATGCGTGACGACCGTCGTCGCACCGAGGGCAAGTTGCGTCGACAGATGCGTGAGGCTGCTCCGATGGTTCGTGCACGCACGCGGCTGGCCGGCGTTGCCGACCGCACCAAGCTGGGCAGCAAGGCGCTCGACCGCTACCGATCGTTCCGGCTGAAGGCCAACGCCGACCAGTAGGTCCATTCGCAACGCCCGACTCCGGTTGGCCGTCGCTCCTGAAGGAAGGGACTCCACGCGTGGCAACGGTCAACTTGCACATCGGGGCATTCAAGACCGGCACCTCGTTCATCCAGAAAGTTCTGATGAACGGCCGAACCGAGCTCGCTGATCTCGGTGTCCTGTGGCCCGGTCGCGACTGGCAGTCGGTGGTGCAGGGTGTTCAGGGGATGCGAGACAACCGTAAGGTCCCTTACGAGAAGTGGACTGACCTCGTTGGTGAGATCGACCGCTGGAGTGGCCACTCCGTGATCATCTCGATGGAGTTCCTGTCGCTGCTGTCGGACGAGCAGGTCGCAAAGTGCGTCGACTCGCTCAGTCAGCACAAGTTGCGCGTCATCCTCACCGCGCGTGATCTCGGACGACAGATCCCCGCTCAGTGGCAGGAGTCAGTACAGAATGCGTCGAGCTGGTCCTATCGCGACTACGTCGACGGCCTTGCCTCGATGGCGCCGATGACCAACCGCTTCGGCCGGCACTTCTGGAACAAGCAGGACTTTGCAGCCCTCCTCGAGCCATGGAGCAAGCACGTCGCTGCCAAGGATCTCGTGGTTGTCACCGTGGTCGTCGC
>JBDTTS010000392.1:0-2579 GCA_039930525.1 Actinomycetes bacterium
GCTCTTGAGCAGTTCGCTGGGCGAGTCCGGGGCCGGGTCAACAGCGACGACATACTCGACGATCGGTTGCGGACGTTGGAGTTGACGGTCCAACCGGCCTCATCTGGAATCTGGGTGAAGGAGCAGGTGTCGTGACCAACCACGTGCTTCTGCGGCGGGCGGCGTGGTGGGCCGTTGTCGTTGTGACGGTTCTGGCTGGTGTCGTGACGCTGCTCTTGCCGCAGACCTTCAGCAGCCCCGAACTGGTGATCATCTCCTTCTACCTCTTTGCCTTGGTGGGCGCCATCGTTGCGCTCAAACGTCCTGAGAATCCCGTCGGCTGGATCTTTCTCATGATCGGGCTCATGACCAGCCTCGCGAGTATGGCTGAAGCCGGCCGAGCGGGGGCGCTTGAGGCTGGGTCGCCGTTTCCGTGGTGGGGTGTACTGGCAACGTGGTACAACTCATGGTTCTGGTACCCGTTGTTCATGTTGGCCACCACGTTCACCTTCCTCCTCTTTCCCACGGGCCTCGCCAGTCGGCGCTGGCGGCCCGTGCTCTGGGTCGCCGTCGGTGCGACGGTGCTGGCAACTGTGATGACAGCCATTGCGCCGACCATGGAACTAGCCGTGGATCCGGTGACGGACGAGCCGATCATGATTACGAATCCGATGTCCCCTGGGTTCGCCTCAGACACCCCAGGTGGATCTGAGCCCTGGCCTGTGACATTGCTGCTGTGGATCGGCCTCTTGTGCGGGCTGGCAGCCGTAGTGTCGGTGGTGCTGCGCACCTGGAGGTCGCGAGGCGTGGAACGCCTGCAAATGCGCCTGTTCGCGGCGGCAATTGTGCTGGTTTCGCTGGTCCTGCTGATCACTGAGCTTGTCTGGCCAAATGATTCTGTGGTTGCAGATTTGGTGTTCGCGTTGGCGCTGGCTGGGATTCCACTTGCATGCGGTGTGGCGGTCTTGCGCTATCACTTGTACGACATCGACCGGGTGCTTACCAGAACGACGGCGTACCTGGTTGTCACGGCGTTCGTGGTTGGCGTGTACGCGATCGTGGTCACTGTGATCGGTCAGCTCCTACCGAAGACCGGTGGAAGTCTGGCGGTTGCGGCAGCCACGCTGACCGCGGCTGCCCTCTTCCGACCAGTGCTCGTCCGGGTACGCCGTCTTGTTGATCGCCGGTTCAATCGAGAGCAGTTCGACGCCGACCGAGTTGTCGAGGAGTTCGCCTACTGGCTTCGTCACGAAGTTGATCGAGAGCGAGTCGCGGTGCGGCTCCAGGCGGTACTCAGCGAGACCGTCCAACCATCGGTGTCCGCGGTCTGGATTCGAGAGACGTCGTGACCGCCATACCCAGTTCGCGCGTCGGGAGTTGCGAATTAATTCTCGTCGGGCGACGTCTTAGCGACGTTCGTCTTGTGGTTTCCTCCGCGTGGCGCTCGCCGACGTCAAATGCAGAGGCATTGGACCTTGCGCAGGGGGTCGGCGGTGGAGTTGGCACCCGCTGCGGCCATAGGTCAGGGTGGTCGGTGTGAATGCTGCTCCGGTGACAACCGTAGAGAGTTTGATCGGGATCTACCGCGCCGATGGCGGGATCAGGGGTGAGTTGACCTACCTCGTCGGCAAAGTTCGAGGCACCGCTCACTGCGGGCTGTGCGACATCACTCACTCGCGGGTGCGGCGAAAGGGTGTTTGGGATGCCATGGTGGCGGGGCTCGGAGTACCGTTTGAGTTGCTCCATCTTAATGAGCGCTCGGCCCACTTGATGGCGGCCGTGGGAGACCGGTCGCCGATCATCTTGGCCCAGGTGCGGGAACCGGGAGCATCCCTGCTCAGGTTGGTCCTCGCCATGGACGAAAACCAAGTGGAGGCGTCCAAGGGCAGCGTCGAATCCTTCGAACGTGCCCTTCGACAGTCGTTGAGTGCGACGGGATTGAGCTTGCCAAGGGAATCTCGTGTGACGCGGGGGCGTTGAACGTCGTACGATGTGTGCAACTGAATAGGGAAGACCCCATGGGGGTGAAAGGTTTCGACTTTGGACGTACTGTCCAGGGGAAGCGGGTCGAGGAAACCAAGGACGATCTCGTTAACCATTCCTTGGAAACTAATAAGTGCCGATACAAAGCGCACTGATCTCGCTCTCGCTGCCTAAGCGAAAGTAGTGGATCCGTCAGCCTGAGGTTGCTTCCGACTCAGAACCTGGCGTCAGCTAGGAGGCTTTACCCGAAGGTCCGGTCACGGGGCCTTCGGGGACATCAAACAGTGGCTGGGCCCGTCGACAGCTTGCCTGTGTGACTGCCGGGGCCGAGAAAATCACAGCAGGCTGCACCCGGAGAAGCCCTGAACGGACGACGAAGGACGCGGGTTCGATTCCCGCCACCTCCACCACTCTGACCTGCATGTATGTAAGTCATGTTGACACAGAGGTAGTCATTGGTTGACAAGATGGCTACCGTTTTGCGCTATGGCCTCCATTCGAGAACGTCGCCGCACCGATGGGACGAGGTCGTTCGCGGTGCTCTGGCGCGATCCGGTCACGGGGCGCCAGACGTCCCTGACCTATGACGACGAGCGGGACGCCGTCCTCGCGAGGCA
>JBDTTS010000393.1:0-2579 GCA_039930525.1 Actinomycetes bacterium
GGCGCTGCTGCGACAGCCAGACGGACGCACAACGTTCATCGACGCGTCCGGCAGCGCACTTCTGGCCACGGACGCCGATGAGGTACGACGACGCCACCGCACGATGCCGATCCATGGCGCCGAGCCGATCACCGTGCCGGGTGCTGTCGCAGGGTGGGCCGCCCTCGCGGGGCACGGCGCCGCTCTGCCGTGGCAAGACGCGCTGACACCGGCTCAGGCAGCTGCGGCCGACGGGATTCCCGTCTCAGCCGGGCTCGCAGAATCGATCGCGGAGGTGGCTCCTGGGCTCGGCGACTTTCCGGATCTCGCTGCGTTGATCTGCCGAGGTGGAGCGCCGCTCACCGAAGGACAGACCCTGCGCCAGCCCGCCCTCGCTCGCACGCTGTCAGCGCTCGCCGACGGCGGCGCGGCCGCGCTGTACGAGGGCGACCTCGGGGTTTCCCTGATGCGTGGGCTCAACGAGCGCGGCGTCCCGCTCTCGCGCGACGACCTGCAGCAGTTCGCCGTCGACGAAGACGAGCCGCTGCACGTGACTGTCGGAGGTTGGCGCGTGCAGGCGGGGCGTCCGAGCTCACAGGCTTACCTGGTGCTGCGCCTGCTCGGACTTCTTGACGCCGTAGACGCTGGCGGCACCAGGCCCGATACGCCTCTGCACCGGCGGCTGCCGGCAGACCAACTGGCCCGCGCCTTTCTGCGCTTGTCGGCAGAGCGAGACGCCATACTCGCCGACCGGCGCTTCATGACGCAGCGCGTCGAGGATCTGCTGACTCCCGCGGCCCTTCAACAGTTGGCTGACGACGTCATTGCAGACGCGGGACCGACACCTAAGTCCCCGGCCGGCGTCCATCCCGACGGCGACACGGTGGCGATCGTCGCCGCCGACGACGAGGGGCGCAGCGTCTCACTCATCCAAAGCCTCTTTCACGGGTTCGGTTCGTTGGTGCTCGAACCGACGACCGGCATCCTCATGCATGATCGCGGAGCGTGCTTTGTGCTCGACCCCGACTCACCCAACGTCTTGGCACCCGGCAAGCGGCCGCTGCACACGCTGTCGCCCGTGCTGGCCGAAGACGCCACCTCCCCCGACGACCATCGGCTCGTCGTCGGAACGATGGGCGGACACGTACAGCCGCAGATCCTGACCCAGGTGTTCTCGCACCTGATGGCCGGCGCACCTGCGCAGGACGCCGTTGGCCACCCCCGGTTCGTCGTCGGGCCGTGGGACGAGGACGACCCAGCCGACACGCTGTACGTCGAGGAGGACGCCGGCGCCGACGTCCTCGATGAGCTCGAGGCGTACCCGGGGCCACGCCACCTGGTGCCGCGCCTGAACTACCGGCTGGGGCACGCGCACGCGATCCGCGTCACCGCACCCGGCACCGCCACCGGCACCCAGCTCGAGGGCACCCATTTCGAGGACACCCAGTTCGACACCGGGTCCGATCCGCGCGCCGACGGCTAGCGGCTCGTCGAGTGTCCCCTTGGTGGACACTTTTCGACGTCGAGTGTCCCCCTGGTGGACGCCGTTTGGCGTGGCGTGATCCCCAGATTGACGTCCCAGCTCGCCGAGCGCTCATCTCGTTCACGGGATTCGACACCAGACGCGCGTTGATCGCTTCGGACAGTACACACTCGGCGGGCCTGGGTGACACCCAAAGGCACACTCGGCGGGCCTGGGTGACACCCAAAGGCACACTCGGCAGGCCTTCGGTCAGTTCAAGAGGACGCCTTGGTAGTCAGCGAGGCGGACGACGCGTGCGTCACCACGGTTGTCCGGCAGCGGGATGGACGTTGGCACCCCGTCGACCGAGAACACCACGGCCTGCACCCGTGGAATGACCAACGCCGTCACCGCGACCTGTCCCACCGCCAACGGCAGCCCGACTGGCTCAAGCCCAGAGTCGACGGTCAACTCGATCACCACACGACGCTTGCGGACATCACCGGACAGCTGAAGGTCGGGCGGCAACAGCGTCGTCGAGCCCTTAATCTGCTCAGCCGGACGCGGACCATCCAGCAGCGCAGCAAAGGCGACGTCGAGCACCTCTTGTCGAGTCTCGGCGACGCCTGCCCGTTGGGCGCGCGCCAGCGAGTCCCCACGCACCCAGGTAACCGTGATCCAGCGCGGCTCGGTCGTGGCTGTCGCGGTAGGGCTCGGCTGAGGCTCGAGTAGCCGCGCGATGTCAGAGTCGACCGGTTGTGGGCCGTCATCAGCCGGGACGCCACACGCCGCCAAGAGCGCAGCAGCGGCGACGAAGCCCAACGCGACCTTGGCGGACGCACGTGCTCGCCATCGCGTCATGGCTGGACCCCCGGCATCTCGACGACGAAGCAGGCGCCGCCAGCGTCAGTGTCTTCATACCAGCAGGCGCCACCGTGCGCGAGCACGTGGTCTCGCACCAGCGCCAGACCTAGCCCGGTTCCCGAGCTCGACGCGCGGCTGGGGGTCGACGTGCCACGCGAGAAACGGTCGAACACCGCTTCCCGGTCTTCGGGCGCAATACCCGGTCCCGAATCTGATACCGAAAGCCGAACGTGATCGCCATATGCCGCAAGAGCAAACCATCGAAAAAATCGAC
>JBDTTS010000394.1:0-2569 GCA_039930525.1 Actinomycetes bacterium
AAGCGCACGATGTCACGCTGACGAGCCGTCAAAGTCAGGTCGGGGCGCGACAGGCCTGCGCCGGAAGCGAGCCGGTCTTCGATGAGTCGACGTGTGAGGCTCGGAGCGAGCATCGCGTCTCCGCTGGCCACACACTCGATCCCCCACCAGAGCTGCTCACGTCGGGCGCTCTTGAGCAGAAAACCGCTGGCTCCGGCCCTGAGTGCTGCGTAGACCACCTCGTCGGTTTCGACCGTGGTCAGCACCAGAACCCGCGAGGCCGAGCCCGAACCGACGATCTGCTGCGTCGCCAGAATTCCGTCGACGCCGGGCATGCGCACGTCCATCAGAACCACGTCGGGCTCGTACTCGCAGACAAGGGCGACCGCCTCCTCGCCAGATGCGGCGGTAGCCACCACCTCCAAACCCGGCCGTCCGGACACAATCGTCACCAACCCGTCACGCACCAGCTCCTCGTCGTCTGCGACCAGCACCCGGATCGTCATCGCGGGATGGTCGCCGTCAATTCGAAGTGACCCTGCTCGGAGCCATGCGCCGTCAGCGTTCCGCCGAGTTCTTCGACACGCTCCCGGAGGCCGTCGATGCCCCGACCGCTCCCGCCGTAAGCCGAGCGGTGCGGAGTGCCTTGGCTGATGACGCGCACGACGACCGACGAACACTCCAGGTCGAGGCCCAGGGTGACGTCAGGGTCGGACGTGTGCCGTAGGGCATTCGTCAATCCCTCTTGGACAACTCGGACCAAGCAGTGGTCGATCTTCGACTCGAAGACCACTTCCGGAAGTGGACCGGCCAGGCTCACTCGCGCTCCTGCCGTACGAGCTCCATCAAGCAAGGCAGCTAGCTCAGCCATCCGAGGCCGGTCCGCGCTGACCGGCACGTCGGACTTGAGCAACCGGAGGAGGGAAGAGAGTTCCGCGAGCGCGTCGCGACTGGCCAGCCCAATCGCCTCGAACGCAGCATCGGCCCGCTGATGGTCGCCGTCGAGGACGGACCGGCCGGCCTCGGCCTGAACTGCGATCAGGGTGACGGCGTGGGACACCACGTCGTGCAGCTCGCGCGCGATGCGCCTGCGTTCCAGCTCTCCCGCAGCCTGAGCTCGCCGCGCGAGTTCCGTGGCCATCACCTCCAGTTCGGCAACCCGTCGACTCCGGCGGTTCACTGCCATCCCGAATCCCGCCGGTAGCAAGAGAAAGAGGACGAGTGTTGGCGGGATGTTGCTGATCGAGTCGGACGGATCAAGCGCAATGGACAATGAGATGGCCAAGCCAAGCAGTCCGATGCCGGCGAGCCCTTCGCGCGCATTCGAGCGCGCAGTCACGGAGAAGGCCCCGATGACGACGGCGAGGAGGACACCGATCTGATCAGGCGACTCCGTCAGCAGAGTCTCAGCCGCCAACCCTGCGGAGATCCAGGTCGCGGAGCCGAGAGGGTTGGTGCGGCGCACCAGGAGGCCGGCTGCCGTTCCCGCGGCCAACGCCGTCCGCAGGACCACCTCGGACCCGCCTGCGCCGAACGTCTCAACGGCCGCGAGTACGGCGAGTCCCCCGGCCAAGGCAGCGTCGTAAGCCGTTACGGCTCTGAATGCGCGCGGGCCGTGCATGCCGTCAATCTAGTATCGCGCATCGCGGCACGGACCCCTCCTGAAGTAGGGGTCAGAACCCCTACATCGGTCCCCGCACATGCCTTCCCATGCCGGTGACCCTGCCTGCGCGCCGAAACCTATGTTGCCTGGCATGGAAACGAACTCGAACACAGTGACCCGTCAACCCCGCGCCGAACGCCCTGCAGGCACCCTGTCGATCGGTCTGGCCGTGGTCGGAGGCTCACTCCTAGTGATCACGCCCCTGCTCGTCGAACTCGTGGCGGGAGATTTCATCCTGCTGCTCCCGATTGCGATGCTGGCGTCGATCGCTTCGCTCTTCGGCCTGCGGTTGCGTGGGCACAGCCGCCTCGGCCTCGCTTTCGGCATCGCGTTCGCCGCCGCGTTCGCCGCCGAGGTCTTCGAACAGTCCCTGGAGAGCATTCCGATGGTTGCGAATGTGCTGCCACCGGTGCTGTTCACCGCCAGTGGACTACTACTTCTCACCCTGGCCAACCGAGCCCGGACTTCACGAAGGGTTCGCTGACGCCGGGCCGACGTCTTCGGCGAAGCCCCCCGCGCCAGGGCGCGTTCAGGCTGTGGATCCGTGGCTGGAGTCATCATGAACCCGGGCTCAATGAGGCCGATGCGGGTGGAGGAGTTCGACATCCCGATCCCTGCATGAAGCACATCGTCGATGTGAACCTCAGCCCGCGTTGGCTGACTTCCTACGCAGTGCAGGGTACGACGTGACCCACTGGTCAAGATCAACGTGGGCTAAGTCAGGGCCAATCTGGGTCAATCGTGGTCAGTAAAGGGCTCTTCGGATTTCGGCGGGGTCTGGTGGCGTCGTCCGGTCGGAAACGGGTCGAGCGCTTCAGGTGGGGTCGCGGCCGACGCCGAGCCGTGAATGAAGAGTTAGTCACGGTTTCAGCCCGGCGGATTCAAGCGGTGTGCGCAACACCGGGTGGGTTTGACGGGTTGGATAGT
>JBDTTS010000395.1:0-2556 GCA_039930525.1 Actinomycetes bacterium
TCCGATTCGTGCCGACTACGTGGGCAAGAACTTGCCGACCTCGACCCGCGAGAGCGTTCAGGTGCTGGTCGCTGAGCACGACGGGCGAGACGCAGTGCTGATCGGTGGAAGCGACCGACCAAACGGCTCATCGAGCGAGGCCGGTGAGACCGCATGACGCGTCACCTGCTGTCGGCGGCCGACCTCACCCTCGACGATGCGACGCTGATTCTCGACACCGCTGACGAGTTGGCGCGCGTGTCTGACCGTCCAGTGAAGAAGCTCCCGACCCTGCGTGGCCGCACCGTGGTCAACCTCTTCTTCGAGGACTCAACGCGTACCCGAATTTCCTTTGAGGCCGCGGCGAAGCGACTGTCCGCCGACGTCATCAACTTCAGTGCCAAAGGCTCGAGCGTCTCCAAAGGAGAGAGCTTGAAAGACACCGCCTTGACGTTGGAGGCGATGGGTGCCGACGCCGTCGTGATTCGCCACCCGGCGAGCGGTGCCCCGCACACCTTGGCGCACTCCGGTTGGATCGGAGGATCGATCGTCAATGCCGGTGACGGTACACACGAGCATCCCACGCAGGCGCTCTTGGACGCCTTCACCATGCGACGCCATCTTGAGTCACTGGCCGGACGCAAGATCGTCATCGTTGGCGACGTGCTGCACAGCAGGGTGGCTCGTTCCAACGTTCTGCTGCTCTCGACGCTTGGAGCCGACGTCACCCTGGTTGCGCCGCCTACTTTGCTGCCAGTCGGTGTTGACCGGTGGCCATGCGCGTACTCCTACGACCTCGATGCCAGCCTCGACGGCGCCGACGCAGTCATGATGCTGCGCGTTCAGCTCGAACGCATGAACGCCGCGTTCTTCCCCAGCGCCCGCGAGTACTCGCGGCGATACGGGCTCGATGCTGAGCGGATGTCCCGGCTTCCCGAGCACGCAATCGTTATGCACCCCGGCCCGATGAACCGGGGCCTAGAAATCACTGCTGCAGTCGCGGACTCCGACCGAGCCGTGATTGTCGAGCAGGTCACGAATGGAGTCAGTGTGCGAATGGCCGTGCTCTACCTGTTGCTCGGCGGCAGCGACTCGGCCCTCGGTGGTGTCGAATGAGCGACAGCGAGCCGAACGTGAGCTATCTGGTCAAAGGAGCGCGCATCCTTGGCGGCGAAGCCGTCGACATGCTCTTGGCCGATGGTGTGGTGGCCGCGATGGGAGCCGATGCCGCTCGATCGGCTAGGCCTGATGTTGAGTCGGTCGACGCATACGGGCTCATCGCGCTACCTGGTCTCGTCGATCTGCACACGCATCTTCGCGAGCCAGGTCGCGAAGATGCTGAAACAGTCGAGTCCGGATCGGCTGCGGCGGCAGTCGGAGGGTTCACCGCAGTGCACGCCATGGCCAACACCGACCCGGTGGCCGACACAGCCGGTGTCGTCGAACAGGTCTGGCACCTGGGTCGACGAGCCGGGCTCTGTGACGTCCACCCCGTCGGTGCCGTCACGGTGGGACTTGGCGGCAGCGAACTGGCTGAACTGGGTGCGATGGCCGAGTCGGCTGCCCGGGTCCGGATGTTCTCTGACGACGGCAAATGCGTTTCTGATGCTGTTTTGATGCGCCGGGCACTTGAGTACGTGAAGGCATTCGATGGGGCGGTCGCGCAGCATGCTCAAGAGCCTCGACTGACTGAGCACGCGCAGATGAATGAAGGATTAGTGTCAGGGGTGCTTGGACTGCGCGGCTGGCCGGCGGTTGCCGAGGAGTCGGTGATCGCGCGTGATGTTTTGCTGGCCGGACACGTTGGCTCCAGGCTTCATGTGTGCCACGTCTCGACGGCGGGGTCCGTCGAGATCTTGCGGTGGGCAAAGAGCAAAGGGATTGATGTCACCGCCGAAGTCACTCCGCATCATCTCTTCCTCACCGACGAGAGCGTGCGCAGCTACGATCCGCGCTTCAAGGTCAACCCTCCGTTACGCACCCAAGACGACGTCGAAGCGCTCCGCGATGGGCTGGCCGATGGCACCATCGACGCCGTAGCCACCGACCACGCGCCGCACAGTCTGGAAGACAAGGACTGCGAATGGGCGGCGGCCGCGATGGGCATGACGGGGCTGGAAACGGCGGTGGGAGTTGTTGCTGCGGCGATGGTCGAGACTGGCTTGCTCGATTGGGTGGGCGTCGCCGACCGTATGTCGACGCGTCCGGCACGGATCGGTCGGCTCGAGGGGCAGGGGCGACCACTCGAAGTCGGTGAACCGGCCAACCTCACGCTGGTCGACTCTGAGACGCGGTACACGGTCGATCCCAAGGCCATGACGTCGCGCAGCCGCAACACCCCATACGCCGGTCACGACCTCAGCGCCCGCCCGGTGGCCACGTTCCTACGCGGTCGGTTGACGGCGAGCGAGGGAGCCGTGCGCAAGTGACCAAGTTGGCTCAGGTTCTTGCTGCCGCGCCCGTCGCGGACTGGCCGCAACGGATTGCGCTGACACTACTGATGGGCCTTCTCGTGCTCGCCGTGCTTTGGCTGATGCGCCGGGGGTGGGTCCGACGGGCGGTGAGCCAATCTGATCT
>JBDTTS010000396.1:0-2538 GCA_039930525.1 Actinomycetes bacterium
ACTCATTCTTGATGCGCTTGAGGATCGCGCCGCGTTCGCGCGTGAATGCAACGTCGATGATTGCGTATTGTGCTTCGGCGCGTTTCACCTTCGGGTACTCGGCCGTGTAGGTGGAGGTGAGCTCCGCAATCTGTCGACGGAGGTCGGTGAGCGCTTTTCGATTGCTGACTACCCATCGACCGAACGCGCTCTGCAGGGGGGCGCGTTCACGGTACGCGCCGACGATCCTGGCTCTGACACAGCCGAGCTGGCCATTCTCGACGATCTGGCGGCGGTTGCCGTGGTCGGCGCAGGGGGCCGGGATGCCAGTGGGGACCGGTGGCTGGTCGAGGTCTACACCGACCCGCTGAGCGGTCCTGAGCGAGATCTGGTCACTTTGCTGCGCCCGCTGGTGGCTGTGGCGCTGAGCGCCACCTAGAGCGTCACTAGAGCGTCACCCAAGGACTCGCCCGAGCACCAGGAGTCACCATCACGAGGGCCGGGGTCCTCACAGTCGGTAGCGGCGTTTCCCTCAAGGGGTGCGGCGTTACGCGCCGATAGAACCGGGAAGGAGGGATTGATGACCGTCGGCCATGAGCCACGCCTGGGCCCGGCGCGCCGCGAGCACATCGCGACGCGTCTCGGCGCGCTGGCCGAAATCGCCAGAGCCGCTTGGGCCGGAAGCCAGATGGACCTGCTCCGTGGGGCTGCTGCCTCGGCAGGAGAGGCATTAGGGGCGGCATCGGTCTCGATCTCCCGCTGGGACGGCGAAGCTGGCCAACTTCAGGTGCTGCTCAATCACGGGCATCTTGGCCCGAACGAGGTCGCCGAACCGACCGACGAGATCTACACCGACGACATCTCCGAACACCTCACCGTCATGGCCGATCAGCTAGCTGGCTGGTCGGTCAACAGCGATGACGCCGACCCCGACCAGATAGACCTTGAGCTGCTTCAGTCGTTGGGCAAGCACTGTGCGATCGGTGCCCCCATTCCGATGGATGGGCTGATCTGGGGCGAACTCTTTGTGACGCGCACCGCTGACCAAGCCTGCTTCGAGTTCGGCGACGTTGACCTTGCGCTCGTGGTGGCCGCCCAGATCGGTGCCGCCTTAGCGACAGCTGACCACCTTGACAACGTCGACCGGATGGCCCACACCGATCCGCTGACTGGCATCGGCAACCGTCGCGCCGTCGACGAGAGTCTCGACATCGCTCTCAGCCGCCACCGGTCCGATGGAGCACCTGTCAGTCTGGTCGTCTGTGATCTCAACGGGCTCAAGCGGATCAACGACGACCATGGCCACGAGGCAGGCGATCGAGCCCTTGTCCGCTTTGCCTCGATGCTCAGTGCCGTCGCGGCGACGATGTCCGGGTCCATCGCCGCGCGCCTGGGTGGAGACGAGTTCTGCATCGTCAGTTCGGACGTGCCTGCAGAAGTCGTCGTCGAAGCCGCCCACGAGCTGTGCCGCATGGTTCTTCGATCGCCTCTGGAGGGGGTCTCCTGTGGGGTGGCTTCCACCGAAGACGACGTGGGTGAGGTGGAGACTGCAGGCCGGCTGTTGCGGCTCGCCGACGCCGCGCAGTACCGCGCCAAGCGCAGTCGAGCGACAGTTCCGGTCGTTGCAGGTCGCGGGATTCCGGCGAGCGTGAGCGGGCACCCGGGCGCGCAGGCTGCGATCGCGGCTGGGGAACGCCGGATGTTTCGTGGACGCGACCTCTCCGACACCGCGCGGCTGCTGCGCTCAGGAATAGGAACGCTGGACGATGCCCGCAATCTGGGTGTTGAGGAGCGCCTGGTGCTGGTGGCCGAGCAGGTTGCTGAACAGTGCAACCCGTTGGGCTGGTGGATATCGCGGGCCGACATGGACAAGGCGCTCGTGCGAACGGCACGGCATGCCATCCACCGAGACCCCTCGCGGCCGGGAGAAGAGATCACCTCTGACATCGGCAACGAGTACGCCTTGGCTGAGTACCCACAGACCGCACATGCCCTCACAGGCCACGTAGTGGCTCTCAACGCGAACGACCCCGATACCGACCCGGCGGAACTGGTGATGTTGGACGGCATGGGCGCCACCACCTTGCTGATGGCAGGGATCACCGATGCCAGTGGGCAGGGTTGGTTGTTGGAGATCATCGGCGATGCGATGAGTGCGCCCATGGGCGACTACGAGCTTTCGCTGCGGGCTCTCATGGGGCTCGCTGCCCTTGAGGCCGACGCCAGCAGATGACTCGCTTCTGAGCGCACCCGCCGCAGCCCTGCTGGTGTGCGCGGTGACTACGGTGAGCCGATGGTCGTCCACGCTTCGCCCGATCCCATGCCCCGAGTGCCGCTCGACGCTGAGTTCCTGCGCGCGAGCGTGCTCGCCTCAAGCCGGCTGTGGACCGAGTTGACGGTCGCCACGTCGGTTGGTTCAACCAATGTCGAGATGGCCGATCGTGCCCGTCGCGGTGCACCCCATGGTGAGGTGTTAGTGGCTGAGGAACAGACGGCGGGCAGGGGTCGGCGCGATCGCGGCTGGATCGCTCCTGCGTTCTCGTCGGCCATGCTGAGTGT
>JBDTTS010000397.1:0-2533 GCA_039930525.1 Actinomycetes bacterium
CGGACCGGCGCTGGCTCGCCTGGCGGCCACAGCAGTGGCCGAACTCGAGCTCGGAGACATGAGCCGTCCGGTTTTGCGCGAGCTGGTCGAGGTCACGGGACAAGCGGCTTATCTCACAGTGCCGCACCGGGGCTCAGTGCTCTATGTCGAGCAGGTCACTCCGCATGGCGGCGCCGTACCCAACGACTGGACCGGTCGCCTCGGACGCGTGCATTGCTCCTCGAGCGGCAAGGTGTTTGCCGCCTTCGGTGCCGTCGAAGGCTTGGACTCCATCCTGAGCCAACCCTTGCCACCCTTCGCAGCCAGGACCATCACCGATCCCCAGGAGTTTCGCAGGCTCTTGCCCCATGTGCGAAGGCGCGGCTACGCCTCTTCGGTCGACGAGTCCGAGAACGGGCTCACGTCGGTGGCAGCGCCGGTTCTCGGACCACAGGGCGAGGTCGTGGCAGCGATCGGGGTCGGAACCGCCACCGCGCGGTGCTCAACGCACCGGCTGGCCCAGTTGGGCGTGGCTTCCGTCGCTGCTGCCACCACGTTGGCCAGGCGGATTTCGCCCCAACCGGTCGCGCACTCAGGCGCCGGCTCAGCCCCACCATCAGCCTCTGCATCTGCGGGGGGTCGCTAACAATTCACCCATGCTGTTGCCCTCAGGGCAACGCCCCCCTTGATCCGGCCAGACGCCCGCCTAGGCTCCCGGCCACACCAGCGCAACGGAGGACCCCCCATGCAGCGATCCGCCCGCCGAACGATGGCCGCAGTAGCGGCAGTACTTGTGGCGTCGCTCGGCCTGCCCCTGGCCGCCACCGCAGCTGAGGAGTCGGATGAGCCCAGCGTCCTTCGGATTGGGGTTCCCAACGACCTGACGTCGGCCAATCCAATGTCGCTCAGGTCCGGAAGCGACTGGAACGTGGCGACGATTCAGTACGACATGATGTGGATGTTCGGCAACGAGGATCTGTCGGCGCAGCCGGGACTTGCAGAGTCGTGTGATCCGAACGAAGACAAAACTGAGTGGACCTGCACCTTCCGCGACGATGTTCTGTGGAGCGACGGCGAGCCGTTCACGTCCCGGGATGTGGCGTTTACTTACGAGCTGGTCATCGATCAGGGGATCTCGACGTATGCCGGCTACTTCACACCGACCACGACGTTCGAGACCCCAGATGACACCACGCTCATCTGGAAGTCAGACACACCGACGAACGCCCCGCTCACACCGCCATGGATCTACATCCTGCCCGAGCATGTGTGGGGTAAGTACGCAGATGGCGAGAAGGTTGAGCTCAAGGGCGTCGAGAATATTCCGACGGTGACTACCGGGCCTTTCACCCTTACAGAGGTCAACCGCGGCCAGAACTGGACGCTCGAGAAGAACCCCAACTACTGGGGTGACGAGCCGAACTACGACGAGATTCGCTTTCAGCTCTATACCAACCAGGACGCGATGGCGCAGGCGTTGAAGAAGGGTGAGATCGACGTAGCGACGTACTTCGATACTGCACTGCTGCCCTCGTTGGAAAGTGATGATCAGATCACCGTTCAGCGAAATGTGTCGGACTGGTGGCTCAACCTCGCCTTCAACTTCGGTGGACAAGGTGACAGTTCCGACCCACTCCCCGCGCTTCAGGACAAGGACGTACGGACGGCGATCGCCATGGCGATCGACAAACAGGGCATCGTCGACAAGGCCTACAGCGGAGCGGCAGAGCCAGGTACGTCGCTGATCCGACAAGTTCCTGAGCAGTGGCACTACGATGTGCCCGAAGACGAACTCATCCCGTTTGATCCCGAGGGTGCAAATGCGCTTCTCGACGCGAACGGCTATGAGCGCGGCGAAGGTGACATCCGGGTCGACCCGGCAACGGGTGAGCCGCTCAAAATCCGGATGCCGATCTCTCAGGAGACGGCAGGCGCCCTCACCGCCGGCCAGTTGATCGTTGGGTATCTCGCTGAGATCGGTATCGAGGTCGAGATCTTTCCCGTCAACGAAGGAAAGATGTACTCGTATTGGAACGAGGGAGATTGGGACGCCTACATCTGGTACTGGACGGGTGAGCCCGACCCCGACTACCAGCTGTCGACTCTCACCAGCGACCAGTGCAAGAACCTCAGCGATGGATGCTGGAGCAACGCAGAGTACGACGCTCTGTTCGACGCCCAAGAAAAGATCGTCGACCCGGAAGAGCGGCAGCCAATCGTCTACGACGCCCTCGCCCTCTCGTACGAAGAGGTGCCCTCGATCGCGTTGGCGTACCCACAAAACATTGAGGCCTACCGCAACGACCTGGTCACGAACTTCACCCCAGTCCCTGGAGCCAACGGCTACCTGATTCCCAACTACAACAACGTGGGGATGGTGACCGTGGAACCCGCTACCGGAGCTGATGCTGCAGCAAGTTCGTCGTCGACGGGTATGCCGGCGTGGGCTTGGGGTGCCATCGGTGCGGCCATCGTTATCGGTGTTGTGCTGGTCGCGCGACGCGGGCGCCGAGCCGACGACGACGAGGGCTGATCGTGGGCTCAGGCGCTCAAT
>JBDTTS010000398.1:0-2527 GCA_039930525.1 Actinomycetes bacterium
GGCAGCTCGACGAACTGCCGCTGCCCACCATCACGCTGGGGCGGGACCACCATCCGGCGCGCGATCCGCATCGCCACCGCGCTGCCCAGCTCGCGTCGCACCAGGTGGAGGCACGCGTCGATACCGGCGGCCGTGCCAGCGCTGGTGATCAGGTCACCATCGTCGACGAAGAGCACGTCCGGGTCGATCTTGGCCTCCGGATAGAGCTGGGCCAGGTCGTCGACGTACCGCCAGTGCGTCGTGCACGGTCGACCATCCAGCAACCCCGCAGCACCGAGCACAAAGGCTCCCGAGCAGACCGACAGCATCATCGCCCCACCAGCCGCTGCCTGACGCAGCGCGTCCAGGACCATCGGCGGATAGTCATCGCGGATCCGAGTCGCCGGGATCGCCACGAGGTCGGCCCCTAACAGCCCCTCGAGGCCGTACGGCGCAATTACCTGAGTGCCGTTTAGCGCCGACAAGGGCTTGCCCGGCTCGAGGGCGCACACCCGGAAGTCGAGCTTCGGCACCCCGTCGTCGCTGCGGTCGATGCCGAACACCTCTGTCAGAACCCCGAACTCGAACAACGCCACGTCTTCGAAGAGCACCACTGCGACAGATTTCAGCATGCCGACGAGTATGGCAGAAAATTGCTGTACCCAGTCAGTTATGCCACTCGTGGCCCGAATTGATCGAGCGGATAGTTACTGCCATGACCACCTTGCTGCTCATCCTCATGATCCTGCTGTTGATCGCCGCCCTCGAGCGCACGAACCGCCGTCAGTCACCGCGGCCACCCAGCCTCAACGGGTCCCTGGAGCGCGACGACCGCGACTGGGCTCGCATCAAGCTCGACCTGCTCGCCCTTGGCGACGGCCGTCCGGGATGGAACACCAACCACCGCAACGGTCCCCGCCCAGTCTGAGCACCTGAACCCGGCTTGAGCACCGAATCCCGGGGCGACTCACACAGGCTGACAGCAAGGCACGCGGGCACTACTGTGCTTCCCGTGGATACCTCCGCTGCTGTTTTTGCCCTGATCGCGCTCGGGCTCCTGGCGGTGTTTCAACTGCTCCTGGCATTCGGGGCGCCGCTGGGCCGGTTCGCCTGGGGCGGCCAGCACCAGGTACTCCCGAGGCGGCTGCGTGTGGGCAGCATCATCTCGATCATCCTGTACGCCGTGTTCGCCGCGGTGATCGCGGACCGCGCTGATCTGATCGACGCGATGCCAGATGCGGTTTCTGGCGTGGGGACCTGGGTCCTCGCGGCCTATTTCGTCCTGGGCATCGTGATGAATGCCATGTCCCGCAGCGTCCATGAGCGGGCCACCATGGCCCCGGTCTCCGCAGTGCTCGCCGCCGCGTGCGTTCTGGTCGCGTTCGGCCCCTCGTAGGGCTGCCTCCGCGCTATCCGGCACGGCTTCGCCGACGTCAGCTCAGGGTGACGTCAGCTCAGGTCAGGGCATCACCGGGATCAGTAACGACTGACCTGCTTGTACCTGCGAGGTGTTCAGACCGTTGGCCAGCTGGATCCTTGCGATGGCAACGTCGATCGGCACACCAGGCAACTGGACCGCTGCAACCTCGGATAGCGTCTGACCGGCGAATACCGTTGTGGCGTGGTCGATCTCGGGAGCCGCGGCACTGACCGACGTCGCCATGAAGACAGCGACACTCAGCGCACTGGCCGCCGCCATCATGGTGACGAAGAGCCGGCCGCGCCGGCTGATCCGCGTCGCCGGCACGGAAACACGCTCACCAGGGCCCACCAGGCGGAGCTGCCCGCGGGCGGTGCGTGACGGCATACGGCCCGGTGTGGGATCGAGCTCCCATGCGACTGCAGCTGACATTGCGTCCTCCATCATGGTGCGGTTCGCATCGTCGACCGGACGTGTGTCCGATAGAACGTCTGTACGATGTCTAGCACGTACAGCCGACAATGTCGAGACACGCGTCGAACAGGTGTTTGAAACTTGTGTCCGAGCGGCATAGGCTGTCTGCATGTCGAAAAGCCAAACAGACACCTCTGACAACGGGTGTCCTCAGGCCCGAGCAGAGGGACGACACCATGGCTGAGATCCACGAGATGCCCGACCGCGACACCAACGACGGACTGACCACACGTCAGCGCCGGGTGCTCGAGGTGATCCGCAACTCCGTGGACCGTCGCGGCTACCCGCCGAGCCTGCGCGAGATCGGCGCAGCGGTCGGGCTGCAGAGTCCCAGCAGCGTCTCCCACCAGCTCTCGGCCCTCGAACGCAAGGGTTATCTGCGCAAGGACCCCAACCGGCCCCGCGCGATCGAGGTCCTCTCCCCCGACGATGCCCCAGGCGCACACGGCTACCGCCAGTCCCACGACGACACGATCGACGAGACCGGCAGCGGCGACGCCCGTCCCACGCCGGCCTACGTCCCCGTGCTCGGTCAGATCGCGGCCGGTGTCCCGATCACCGCCGAGGAGGTCGTGGACGACGTCTTCGCCCTGCCCAGACAGATCGTCGGCGAGGGCGAGCTGTTCCTGCTCAAGGTGGTCGGCGACTCGATGA
>JBDTTS010000399.1:0-2514 GCA_039930525.1 Actinomycetes bacterium
GCTCGCTTCTTCTCGAGCTGTGGCCTGACCTGATCTTGTCCGTTCGTGTCCGGAGTCTGTGGGAGAGCCGGTTCCCCGAACTGGCAGCAACGGCTTGAGCGAGGCCGAAGAGCTGCAACGGGAGATAACCCGCGTGGCTCTCCGTTCCCTCGACGGAACCAATTTCGTTCTCGCCGGGTCCGGTGCCATCCGCGAGCATGGCCTCGTGAACCGCCCAACCGAGGACGTCGACCTGTTCACGTCCGACGTCGACCTGCTGGGCTTTTCTTCCGCCGTCGACGCCGTGGTGACTGGCCTACGTGAGGCCGGCCACGACGTGGCCGAGCTGCGGCGCGTCGACCAATTCGCTCGCCTCGAAGTGACCACCGCCGACCGCCACCAAGTCGACATCGACATGGGCGTTGACTGGCGCGAAGCCGAACCTGCACTCCTGGCCATCGGCCCGGTACTCAGTCTCGAGGACGCCGTAGGGAACAAGGTCAGCGCGCTCTACAGCCGTGCGTACGCGCGCGACTTCCTCGACGTCGATTCGATCCGCGCATCCGGCAGGTTTAGCGACGCGGAGTTGATCCGTTCAGCCGTTGAACGCGACCCAGGTTTCGAGGTTCCGATGTTCGTCACACAGCTCGAACTGGTGCACCGGGTCCTTCCCGAGCAGGTCAGCCAGTACAACGTCGACGCCGACGAGCTCGATGGGATCAAGAACAGGTTCGACCTGTGGGCTTCGACGTTACGGGGAGACGTCTCTGACCTGGATGAGCGCGCGTAGATGCGCACATCGCCATCGCCATCCTCGACCCTCCGCTCAATCGAGATGACTCAGTTGCCGGACACATGGGTGCGTGGAGTGACACGAAATGAGCGTTCGGCGACGCCGTGGACTTGGGAGTCTCCCGGCTGGTCGTGGCCCAGCATCTCTGGAGGCGAGTAGCTGCACTCAGTTCCTTGCGTCGCATGGGCACCGTGCGGGTTCGAGTTCTGTATGGGACGCGGCGGGGGGCCTGGGGGCCGTGCGGAGGGTGGCAGCGCTGACCCCCTCCCCTCGTCCCAAGCAGCATGTAAACCCGTGGGCATGCGGCTGCGATGGCCGCGGGGTGGCGAGCGGCATCGGTGCGAGGAGCCCGTTACGAGTAAGCGTTCGTAGTGGGGAAGGGGATCAGCCAATTCGCGTTGACGCCTGCGGCTGTCATGAATTGTTCAGTCGTTTGGTGCTCGTCGTCAGTGAGCTCGAAGTAGGCGCTCGTGCCGGTGTCGGTGGCGCTGTAGATGATCCGGTTGTCGTCGGCGATTCCGGTGCCGTCGATCGTGTAGGGGGCGAGTGCTACGGCGAGTTGGAAGTCATCGTCCTTGCGCAGATCCAAGTCGATCGTGATGCTCGGCTGGTACTTGACGCACGGCAAGATGCTGGCCCGCGGCGGCCGTCGAGGAGTCAGGCTTTCGACGGCCCACTGGACGTCTGGGGGCCAGGGCTCGTCGGAGACGAGGTCAAGGCTGAAGTCAGATATTCGGCCACGCATCGCGGTAAGTGCACCGCGGTAGCCCGCCGCGACGGCATTCTTGGGCGCGTCGGAGGCAAGGCTGTAGGCGGCCGGAGCTGCTTTGGGCTGTCGTCGCATGGGGCAAGATTGTCACGACGCCTTGTTCACCGCGGGCGAGCGGCGCAGGGACCGGCCGGAGGCCGCATGCCCGGAGCCGGGGAGCCAGCGGGCGTCGGGCGCAGCCCGGCGCTCTTGATCTTCATAGAGGTGAAACCGGCAACGCAAGAAGGGTCCGGTTGTCCTGTGCCAGATGATGCGCGACGGAAAGGCGCTCGGATCACGGCATTTTCGGATGTCCGCCCAAACGACATCGCGAAGGACTCGGGCCTGACCTTCCGCTACAGGGAGCCTTCCGGGTCGAACGGGTTTAGTAATCTTCGGTCTCGTCCTCGTGGCTGAGCACGTAACTCCCGGCCATTTGTTCGAGGGGGTAGTCCCAGGGGTCCTCGTCTCTCCAGATCGCATCGAAGACGATGAGTGGGGTGGAGTCCTCGACTCCGTGGAACGTCAGCGCCGTACGCGGGTAGTCCCCTACCGTCGTCGCGGTCAGACCCTGGGCGGCGAGCAGGGTATTCACTCTGGCCACCAGTTCGCGTTCCACCCTGGTCGCCTGCGCCTTTGCGTCGGGATGGCAACGGCTCGTCGCGAAGGCCAGCGCGGGCATGAGCTCGTCGTCGTCGCCTGCCCATTCCTGGCTCAGGCGCAGAAGTAGGGGATGCAGATTGGGGTCGGCCAGTTCGGCGGCGGCCAGCAGCTCCAACCGAAACGTCACGTCGTCGGGGTCGGTCAGCCTTGCGGCCAGCGCGTCCTTGACTTCGGGCGAGGCTGCGTCCACCTGTCCGAGTCCGAAGCAAGCCCAGTTCCGGACGTCGGAGTTCTCGTCGTTGGTGAGGGTGATGAGGGCCTCGATCACGGAGTCTCGGCAGGGGTGTCGTCCTCGACGCCGTTGGGCAGACATTGGGCAACGGCGAGCCGG